>CAKZKR010000107.1 GCA_937124615.1 uncultured bacterium | reverse complement strand
ATTTTATAATATAAAAAAATCATAATCTACATAAGGGATAGGTGACAAAAACGACTCCATCATATCTCTACTTTAAGTTATTTTAAAAATGATTTACAATAAAATCCACACAACTATTAGCAAAAATATCCTATAACGATCTGGTTTTTTGAGAAGTGATATGTTAGAACATACTGAAATTTATCTTTTCGAGGGCGTTGGTTGCTGTAGCAACTCCACCATTTACAGGGGCAGGACCTTTTTCCTGATACCTTAAAAACTCAACATGCCCATCAAAGAAAAGGACATTAGCCCCGCCAGGGATATGGTTATATAAAGAGGGGTCTGATGTGAGTTTATCCATCATAATCCATAAACTGCTCTGGGCTTTTGCAGAACGAGCAGGATTGTTAATATCTGTAATCAAAAATCGCTCAATACCTTCTCTCAGCCTATAAATTGTATCACCGCCTGCATTACCGACGGGCGGTTGCCCTGTAAGTCCCGCAGTTGTTGCGGAAATAACAATATCACGGTCGGCTCTACCATTCTCATGATTTACAAAGAAAGGCAGAACCGCTTCAAGTAAACCTTGAATTATTTGTGTGGGGGCTGTCCCACTCACAATATTTAAAAAAGGAACTAAGGACAAATTGGTCTGAGGGTCTGTAGTATCGCCTTTATCAAAAACCCAGCCTAAATAATAATAACTGGCTTGCATGTTCCACATGCCCTTCCCTTTTTCCGAACAGGGAATGGTTATATCTGTGTTTTCTGTTAATGGACTTATTAACGAATCGGGGGTATGCGCAGGGTCTGAAGGACAAAGAAGAATATTAACATCTGTCAGATATTCCGGATATATCATCTCCGGGTGAGGTCCTGCTACAACAATTGATTTCATCCCCACAGATGGGAACCCCGCCTGTTTACAATCAACAGCATTTCTGTAATCCATAATTACAGGCGGATATTTGGCTCCTTTGGACTCACCAGAATACATCTTAAAAATAAGTCCCCATTGTTTCAAATTATTCTGACACGAGGCACGGCGAGCTGATTCGCGAGCCCTCGCCAATGCAGGCAGTAAGATAGCCGCTAAAATCCCTATAATAGCAATGGCTACCAACAGCTCAATAAGAGTAAATCCTGTTTTCTTTTTCATAATAAAACCTTTTATAAAAACAAATTTAAATATTTATTTACTTAACGGATTTCTATCATCCTTTGGATAGGTTGCTTTGCCTGTTCGACAATCTCATTCGGTAATTCTACCTGATACTGTATTTTCTGTAAAGATTCTAATGTTTGTTCAAGAGTTATCAAGTTCATGTGCTTGCAACGGAGGGAACAAGCTTGAACTACTTCCAGTTCTGGAAATTCTGCCTGGATATTATCTCCCATAGCACACTCTGTAAACAAAGCAATTCTATCCTTAGGATGTTTTTTTACATAATCAAGCATCCCTTGAGTACTTCCCGAAAAATCTACCTTTTGTATAACTTCAGGGGGACACTCAGGATGCGCAAGAATTTTTACCCCCGGATATTGCTCCCGGACGCGGTCCACATCTTCCGGTTTAAACAATTCATGGACTTCACATCTTGCCTTCCAACCAATAACCACTTCTCGCATTCTTGATTTTATCTCTTCCATTGTTATTTCATCAGGGAAAAAATAGTCCACATTCAACTCCGAAGCTGTATTCTTTGCCAGGTACTCATCGGGCACAAAAATTACCGCTTTATGTCCCTGCTTAAAAATATGGGTAAGGACTTTCCCTGCATTTCCCGAAGTACAACAATAATCAGATTCCGCCTTCGTATCCGCATAGGTATTGACATAGGACACAACGGGAACCCCGGGAAATTTCTTCTTCAACTCAATCAAATCATTTCTATTGATTCCTTCCGCCAGAGAACAACCTGCTTCACGCGAGGGCACGATAACAGTTTTATGAGGGTTTAATATTTTTGCGGTCTCGCCCATAAACCATACGCCACAAAAAACAATAATATCGGCTTCTGTTTTACTTGCAATAGAAGAAAGTTGTAGAGAATCTCCTACATAGTCGGGGATAGAATGATATAAAACAGGTTCCATGTAGTTATGCCCCAGAATAACTGCATTCTTCTCCTTTTTCAATCGAAGAATTTCTTGAGCCAGTTCTGCTTTTAATTCAATTTCAAAATCAGGAATAATACCTTTCAGTTTTTTTCGCATCTGTTCGGCAATATGAAATGTATCTTCATCCGAAACCGTTTCTGCTTCCATACCTATAAATCCTTCTTTATATTCAGTAAGTCGAATAACAAGAAACTCTAATTGTAACAAAAAACAAGGGGATACTTCTCTCTTCAGGATATACTCTACTCTGTGGTGGTCGTTTTTTCTGTCCCTGTTAGAATATTGAGAACAGAATGCCATGCCAGCGAAGCACACTTTATACGAATAGGGAATTCACGAACACCTGCAATAGCAGTAAGTTTTCCCCATTCATCCTCATTAACAGGTGAATTGGGAGATGTTTTTAATAATTCAAGAAACTTATTAATCACCAAAATGGCTTTATCTTTAGGTTGATTTTCAAGAAAAGCGGTGAGTAACGATGCAGACGCTTTAGAAATAGCACATCCCTGACCTGTAAAGTTTATCCTTCTGATTGTATCCCCATCATACTTTAGATAAAAAACAAAATGGTCCCCACATAAAGGATTATAACCTTCTATTTTTCGGTCGTATGCTTCAGGTTCTCCATAATTTCTCGGATTTTTAGCATGGTCAAGCAAAACCTTTTCATATAGAGCACGCGATGCCGAGCTCATTTAAATATCTCCTGCACTTTATATATTGCTTCGGCCAATTGGTCAATTTCATCAACAGTATTATACACCGCAAAGGATGCTCGCGCTGTGCTGGATATACCATACCGTTCCATAATAGGTTGGGCACAATGATGTCCGGCACGAATCGCAATTCCTTCTTCATCGAGAATTTGTCCTATATCATGGGGATGCGCACAATCCATAGTAAAAGAAACAACTCCCGCTCGAGGTTTTTTAGGACCCAAAATATGTACCCCCGGTATCTGTGAAAGAATTTCGTATGCGTATTGGACCAATGCCGATTCATAATGATAAATCTCATGCATGCCTATAGATTGCAAAAAGTCGACCGCACTTCCTAATGCAATTACTCCTTCAATATTTGGTGTCCCGGCCTCAAATTTCTGGGGGGTATGGGCGTACTCTGCTTTTTCCAGAGAAACATGCAATATCATGCTTCCACCCGTTTGATAGGGTTCCATGCTTTCCAGCAGTGGAGCTTTTCCATACAGGACGCCGATACCTGTTGGAGCATACATTTTATGTCCGGAACACGCGAAGAAATCACAATCCAATTCCTGTACATTAATGGGCATGTGAGGGGTGCTCTGTGCTCCATCCACCACTATTACAGCCCCTACCTCATGGGCCTTCTTTGAAAGTTCCGAAATAGGATTAATCGTCCCCAATACATTGGAAACATGAACCACAGAAACAATTTTTGTCCTTTCAGAAAGTACTTGTTCTATCTGTGTTAAGTCCAGTATCCCTTCATCCGTTATTGGAACTACTTTCAAATTGGCCCCCGTTCGTTGAGAAACGACCTGCCAGGGTATTAAGTTGGAATGGTGTTCCATTTGTGTAATTAATATCTCATCCCCCGGTTTGAGTCGGGGATAGGCGTATGACTGTGCAATCAAGTTTATTGAATCGGTTGTCCCTCTTGTAAAAACAATTTCACAATCAACCTTAGCCCCTAAAAAACGGGCTACTTTCGAACGAACTTCCTCATATTTTTCCGTAACTTTTTCACTTAAAAAATGTATTCCCCGATGAACATTTGCATTCTCTCGTTGATAATATCGTGCAATGGTATCTATAACATTCTTAGGTTTTTGCGAAGTGGCTGCATTATCGAGATACACCAAAGGTTTTCCACGAACTATAATTTCCAGAATAGGGAATTGGGCTCGAATACTCTCAATTCCTATTTTCCGTGCCAGCGATTCTAAATGCCATCGGCGTCGTTGTAAGGGGTCTTTACTCAAAGAAGGCACCTCTTTTTTAATATGTAAACTCATTCTAATTACTCTTTTACTTCTTTGCTAATACAAATGTTAACAAAATCTTCTACTTCACGGATGGGAAACTCTTTCAAAATCTGATTAATAAACCCACGAATAAGCAAAGAGCGTGCTTTATCAGGTTTAATCCCGCGTGTCTGGAAATAGTATATCAAGTCCGGAGGAGGAGGACCTACAGTAGCCCCATGAGTACAACGGACATCATCCGCATATATTTCTAACTGAGGTTTAGCATTGATTACGGCCTCATCCGAAAGAGATAAACCTTTAAACTGTTGTATCGAATCGGATTTCTGGGCATCTGGGGCTATATAAATTTTTCCTCGATAAACCGTTTTACTTTGTTCCTGACCTAACCCACGCCAATGGATCCGACTTGTCCCGTAACCTTTCAGATGTTGAATAAGCTGCTGTGTTTCGGAAAAACACCGACCTTTATTTATAACAAGTCCATTGATTTGAGAAGTAACATTTTCACCTTCAATCTCCACATCTATTTCCGAACGAATAAATTGACCGGACAAATGTAGGGAATTATAACTAAACGAACTTTCACATCCTAATTGAACGGAAGTAGAAAAGAAACGGAGTGTATCATTCGTTCCCTGAATACTGTTCAGGTATTTAAGATGAGCATTTCTACCTACAATAATTTGCTCCCTTGCATTGACCCAAACAGAATGCGGTTCTTGAGTATCTGCCCCATAATGAACTGTAACCGTAGCCTGAGCATTGTCATCAAGATATACCAACACACGCGGGACATCAACAGTATCCGCATCAAAACCACGACTCATTATTGTAATATGAATGGGTTTCTCTACCACTGTTTCTTTCGGTATATAAAGAAATATCCCGTTATGCATAAACATATCCGACAGTGCCTCAAAAATATGTTGAGGGTCCTTTTCTTTTTTAAATATTTGCTGAATGATATTCCCATATCCAAGGAGTATCGAATCTTTAAAACTATTAATAAACAATGTAGGGCTGTTATAAGTTCTTGACTTTATAGCCCCGTTCTCCCAGATGGCAGTAGGGGGAAAAATATCATATATATTCTTCGGGATATTTTCTTCCTGAACTTTTTTGTGTACCCTTAATGTCCATTTCCTCTGCGGACTGAAAAAGGGCATTAGATTGGTTTCTCGCCAACCTTCCGTCTTCTTATTAGGGATAGGCAATACTTCAAAAGCATCAGCCCCATTCCGCAACAAATACTCCCACCAATTCGGGAACACAAATCCATTTCGGATATGAGCAACGGACTCTAACAATTGAATTTTTTTATCGTCCTGATACATTATTGCCATAAATATTCCCTTTACGATAAAACTCCAATAGAGGACATCTCCATTTCTTCTTCCTTTTTAAGCCAATCATAACCCTTCTGCTCCAGTTCAAGGGCTAATTCAAACCCACCCGACTTTACTATTTTCCCTTTGTAAAGCACATGCACAAAATCGGGTTGGATGTAATTCAATAATCGCTGATAGTGGGTAATTATAATAAAAGAACGGTCCGGAGACCTCATACGATTAACACCCTCTGCTACGGATTTGAGAGCATCGATATCCAATCCCGAATCTGTTTCATCTAAAATGGCAAGGACAGGTTCTAAAACAGCCATCTGAACAATTTCATTTCGTTTTTTCTCCCCTCCCGAGAACCCCTCATTCACAGAGCGTTCCGAAAAGGAAGGGTCTAAACCTATTTCTTTCATTTTTTCTTTTAATTGCTTTTCAAAATCCCAGATGTCAACCGGTGGCAAATTTTTTGATTTTCGTATCTCATTTATCGCAGTATGTAAAAATTCCGTATTTGAGAGACCGGGTATTTCAACGGGATATTGAAAAGCAATGAAGACACCCCTGCGAGATCGTTCCTCAGGGGGAATATCCAGAATATTCTCGCCCAACAATAAAATCTCACTTTCCGGAGAAACTTCATATTTTTCATTCCCTGCAAGAATCTGTGCAAGAGTACTTTTTCCTGAACCATTCGGTCCCATAATTGCATGAACTTCTCCGGGATTAACAGTTAGATCAATCCCTTGAAGTATCAATTGTCCTTCAATCAAGGCTCTTAAGTTTTTAATTTTAAGTAAACTCATCCGACACTTCCTTCTAAACTAATACTTAATAATCGTGTTGCTTCTACCGCAAACTCCATAGGCAAATGATCAAAAACCTCTTTACAAAAACCATTTACTACCAGGGATATTGCATTTTCAGGGCGAATACCCCGTGCACGACAGTAAAATAATTGTTCCTCATTGATTTTTGAGGTAGTTGCTTCATGTTCAACCGAAGAAGAGGAATTACGAACATCAATATCAGGAAAAGTATGGGCGCCACAACGATTTCCAATGAGCAACGAATCGCATTGGGTATAATTCCGAGAATTCTCCGCTTTCGGCATCACCCGAACCATTCCACGATAGGTATTTTGACTCATCCCCGCAGATATTGTTTTACTTATAATGGTGCTATGGGTATTTCTACCAATATGTATCATCTTCGTCCCTGTGTCTGCTTGCTGTTTATTTCGTGTCAATGCAACGGAATAAAATTCCCCGGTAGAATTATCCCCCTGCAAAATACAACTGGGATATTTCCATGTGATAGCGGAACCCGTTTCCACCTGCGTCCAGGAAATACGCGAATTATCACCCATGCATTTCCCTCGCTTAGTAACAAAATTAAAGATACCTCCGCGCCCCTCTTCATCACCTGCATACCAATTCTGAACCGTAGAATAACGAATGGTGGCGTTTTTATGAGCAACAAGTTCCACCACAGCCGCATGCAACTGATTTTCATCACGAATAGGTGCGGTACAACCTTCCAGATAACTCACTTCAGATCCTTCCTCCGCAATAATCAATGTTCGTTCAAACTGACCTGTCTGTGCAGAGTTAATCCGAAAATAAGTAGATAAATCCATTGGGCATTTAACACCTTTGGGAACATACACAAAAGAACCATCACTAAAAACCGCAGAATTCAAACTCGCATAATAATTATCACTGGGAGGAACAACTGAACCTAAGTATAACCTGACCAAGTCCGGGTAATTACGAATGGCTTCAGACATGGAACAAAAGATTATCCCGAACTTACCCAATATTTCTTGATGTGTTGTTGCAACAGAAACACTATCAAATACCGCATCTACCGCTATTCCTGCCAACCGTTTCTGTTCCTCTAAAGGTATCCCCAACTTCTCAAAAGTTCGAAGAATCTCAGGCTCTACTTCTTCTATACTTTTAGGTCTCTCTTTCATTCTCGGAGCAGAATAGTAACGAATAGACTGAAAATCAGGGGTCCTGAATTTAACAAATGCCCAACGCGGTTCTTTCATTCCTATCCAGATTCGATATGCATTCAACCTCCATTCGGTCATCCATTCCGGCTCATCTTTTTTCTCAGATATTTTACGGATTATATCTTCATTTAGCCCAAAAGGAAACGGTTCCTCCTCTATTGGTGTAACCCAACCGTAAGCATATTTTTTATTTATCAACTCATGCACTGTGCTCATGCCTTCACCATTATTTGTATTGCTGTCCAATTCTTTCTCTATCACTTTTGAATTAACTTCGGCCATTTTCTTTTGGCTCCCCTGTCTAATTTTTTTTCATTTAGTAAAGAAAACAATCCTCATATATAGATTATTCCAATGAAAGATGTAATCCTTGAATAATCCATATGAAAAGGAAATAATACCTTTTTCTCATCTTCGCTCTATTAACTTTAAAAAAAATAATGTTTATAAAACCTTAAAAACGAAGAAGGCCTGCCTTTATGATAAAAATAATAAATATTGCTAATCCGAAAGCGTCTAATAAGGGTATACAAACATAATTTGCAATTTAGAGGTCAAAACAATAAAATAGTTCGGTTAAATTTTTTTTTAATAATTATACCTGTTGTACAATATTTTCCTAAACTTCCTATGTTTGAGGAGTCTATGAATGACTGAAAAAATAGCAACCGATATTCCATTATCCCGCGAACAACTTCCTCAAATTATTGATAAAATACTTCATGAAACACCTATTACGGATATTCACACACATTTATTCGCCCCATCTTTCGGGAATTTGCTCCTATGGGGTATAGATGAGTTGCTAACCTATCATTATCTCGTTGCTGAGTTTATCCGCACGACAGAAATGCCCTATTCAAACTTCTGGAATATGTCCAAGAAAGAACAAGCCAACGCAATATGGCAAGCCCTCTTTATAGAACGAAGTCCAATAAGTGAAGCATGCCGAGGTGTTCTGACTGTGCTAAATCGATTAGGACTGGATACAACCGAGCGAGATTTAAATGCCTACAGAGATTGGTTTTCACAACAGTCGGTTGTAGAACATGTAAACCGTGTATTTACGGTAGCAAACTTAAAGATAGTCGTGATGACGAATGATCCCTTCGACCCACAGGAACGCGATTTCTGGCTGAGCCCTACGGAGATAGACCCGCGGTTTATAACTTCGCTCCGCCTGGATACACTTATCCTCCGCTGGGTAGAAGTGTACACCATGCTCCAAACCTGGGGCTATACCGTAGATAAAGACCTAACAGAAGAAACCTTATCGGAAATACGTCGCTTTGTCAGCGATTGGATACAAAAAGTCAAACCCGTTTATGTAGCGGTATCATTACCTCCACAGTTCGATTTCCCGGAACATAGCCTGCGTGGAATAATCCTCGAACAGGCCGTACTCCCGGTTACAAAATTTTTCAACATTCCATTGGCACTAATGATAGGTGTAAACCGTAATGTAAATCCGGAACTAAAATTAGCAGGAGACAGCGTCGGAACCGCATCTTTAAGACCCATTGAAAACCTATGCGAAAAATATCCACAAAATAAATTCATGTTTACCATGCTTTCCCGAGAAAACATCCATTCCGCTTGTGTAACCGCTCGAAAATTCCGAAATCTTCTTCCTTTTGGCTGTTGGTGGTTTCTAAACAACCCCAGTTTAATTGAAGAGATAACTACAATGAGAATAGAACTTTTAGGAACAACTTTTATCCCGCAACATTCTGACGCTCGCGTTCTGGAACAGGTAATTTATAAGTGGGAACATACGCGTGAAGTACTCACAAAAGTATTTTTAGAACAATACCTGAAAATCCTCGCCACAGGATGGAAATTAACAGAAATGGAAATAAAAAGAGATATTTTTAACTATTTCGGAGGGAACTTCTGGAAATTTTTAGAAAGCAAATTTTAATAAATTAAAAAAATAAAACAATCAAAAACTATAAGGAGAAAAACTATGTTAGGTTGCACGCTGGGTAGTATGTTTCAGGTCTCCGTTGCTGGAGGTAGTTATCAGGAAGGTTTAACAACCTTTATACAAGGAGTACCACCAGGCTATTATTTAACAGAAAGCGAGATTTACTCATCTCTGTTGACCCGTAAACCCGGTCAAAGCGAATTGGCTTCTCCACGGCGTGAAGCCGATGTCCCCGTAATTTATAGTGGAATTAATTCTGCAGACACAATGCCAGGATTCCAGAACGCAGGATATACAAACGGGACCCCCTTGGTCATTTTAATTCCTAATGTTGACCGTCATATGGAACATATAGAACAATATCAGGTAACGAATCGCACTCCGCGTCCGGGTCATGCCTCGTATACCTCATTTGTCAAATATGGTATCTGGGACGACGCAATCGGCGCGGGTTTCTTCAGCGGTAGATATACATCGACTATTGTTGCCGCAGGAGCCGTCGCAAGGAAAGTATTAAAACAACACGGAATAGAAGTTTTTTCATATGTCAAAGAGGCTGCCGGCGTCAAAGCCAGTGATATGCCCTTAGATGAAGCAAAGAAAAAAGTAGATACATTTCGCAAAGTTCGTCAAGAATATGACCCCATCTATCGTTGGGTATTCAAAGAGGGAAGGATAACTCCAGAAATGCGTTTCCTCCATAAAATGGCCGTTATCGCAGAACTGGAACGCAAACTTCTTGAAATTCGAGAACAGGCTCCTATAGTAGATTTTCAAAAAATCCGTGAAGAATATGGTATCCATTTTACAATGAATTGTCCCGACACCGACGCAGCGTTTGAAATGGAAAAACAAATTATTAAAATTCGTGATGAAGGAGATTCCAGCGGAGGATTGGTAGAAGTTGTCGCAACAGGTGTTCCTATCGGATTAGGAGAACCTGTATTCCGCAAGTTAGATGGAGAAATAGGACGTATGCTCAGTATCGGTGCCGTCAAAGCAGTAGAAGTAGGATCCGGATATGCCGTCAAAGACATGAAAGGTTCAGAGTGCAACGACCCGATGCGAGTTGAAAACGGAAAAGTAGTATTTAAATCCAACCACGCAGGTGGAATAACAGGTGGACTTACTACCGGTCAACCCATAATCGCAAGAATTGTTGTTAAACCTACTCCAACAATAGCAAAAGACCAGGAAACTATCGACAAAGTCAGCCTTGAAAATAAAGTTCTCAAAGCAGTCACACGCAGAGACCCAACCATCGTTGCTCGTGTATGGCCTGTTGCAGAAGCATTTTTGGCATGTATTCTGCTGGACCATTTAATGATGCACAATGGTTATCAGTCCCTTGTTCCATCTGCCTCTATACCGTAATCAAAATTCGCATAAATAAATAAAAAATTTATATACTTATAATTAATACTTGATAATGGACGTTTATATTTTTTTAATTTTTTATTACATATAGAGGTATTAAAACATGGAACGCTCAACAATAATTGGTTTTATACTGACCCTTCTCATTGCCTTAATCTTTTCTGCCGGCTATATAATTTTTTCAGCATCAAAGAATCCGACACCGGCAAGACCTTCCACAGTTCAACCATCAACCTCTGCACAAACGGCCCGACGACCTTTAGAAACACCAAAAACGACTCAACCCCGCATCCCACCACTTAAGGTTGCAGGAACAGAATTTCAACCCGCACTCAGCGAACCCGAAGCCCAAATCAAAATGATGCGACAAATTGCAACCGGCGGGTCAGTAACCCCGGGGGGAACACTGGACATTACCATTACTTTAGAAAAAGAAGGAATAAAAACCATTCGCGCATTGGGAATTCAGGAATTACTACCAGAAGGTTGGTCTTTTGATTCTGTGGTGGAAGGGAGCAAACCGGATTTAACACCACCACCCGGGAGAACACCTCTTTTAGAATTCGCATGGTTCAATATCCCTTCTTTCCCTACATCCTTTACATACAGAGTGCGAGTACCAAACGAACTTAAAGATATAGCCGAAATTCAGGGACAAACTCTATACCGTGCAGATGGAGGGGAACTACGAACTGATGTAATTAAATCTCCAATGGTCCCATCTGGAGAAAAAACCGCAACAACAGCATCCTCAGACCAATCTCCCTCTGGAAAATCTGAAGAAATGCAACCGGACACTCCATCCACAGAAAACCCCACCTCTCCTGCACCCACAAAAGCATCAGAACTAACAAAAACCGAAGAAAAAATGACCCTATTACAGACCGTTACCCCTGATAAATATACGCCCAACAGTACAATAGAAATAAAAACAACGATTAACTTCTCCGGACCAAAACCTGTAACCGCTCTTGCTCTGGTTACATACCTCCCTTCCCAATTCCAGTTTGAACAGATAATAGAGGGTCCTACACCACCCATTGCCCCGAAAAAGGGGAATACAGGAACATTGAACTTCGTCTGGCCTTCTATACCACCTTTCCCATTTACATTCACCTATCAGGTATCTGCACAAACAGATGCAATAGGAGAAAAAACAATTGGAAACGAAGTAATTTATCATACAGATGGACCTCAAAAACAATCAGAACGAACAGTTACTAAAATTCTCCCTGAAAATAAATAAAAATTAGATATTCTGATATAAAATACTTCCTGTATCTTAATGTAACAAAGGAAATGTTATGAATATACTTTTTGTCGGTCTAGCGGTTGCATTGGGTTGGGGTTTGCGTGGAGAAATCGGAGGGGAACAGGGTGCATTAATCCCCGGGGCTTTGTTGGGACTGGCAATTGCAATAGCCAGCGGTAAGAAACATTGGCTTGAAAAAGCCCCGGTCCTTGGAGCAGGAGGGGCATTGGGCATGTCATTGGGAGGGATTCAGAGCTATGGCATTCTAATTGGATATACTCATGGCATTGATCTATTGAATGTAACTTATGGTTATCTTTCTCTTGCAGTAGTTGGTGGGTTATGGGGTGCTTTCTGTGCAGGTATACTGGGAATGGTTCTATCCGATAGACAGAAATCACTAACTTTCTGGGCTTTATTCCTTGTTGCTATATATATAAGTGCCCAGATTTCTTATTTTATTCTAATCAAAGTTTTAAAACTTCTTATGACACCCCCGCGTGTTGAGAATTGGGCTTTGGTTTTGGGCGCTGTTGTGGCTCTATTTGTTATTAACTTCATCCAAAAAGAACACAAAACATGTAGATTGGTGCTTCGGGGCTTTTTCGCAGGTGCTATTGGTTTTATGTTCGGAGAATTATTACAGGTTCTTGGGAGATTTTTGGGACCCGAATTCGACTGGTGGAAAGTAATGGAAATATCCTTCGGTTTCGTCCTTGGGATAGGTATTGCTTATGCTGTTTTTCGGGAATATGAAGAAGACAAACCTATTATGAACATTACCCCATTCTTTTATGTTATGGCTGTGTTTATTATCCTATCCTTCGTTCCAATGATTACCTTACACAACCTGCTGGAACGATTTGAAGAAAACCAAATCTTAATAAGAAATGATACACGCTGGTTAGACCCATACTTCAATGTTATGCTACGAGGTATTGCCTTAACTTTAATCTCATTCACCATCTACTGGAAGTGGTTCAAAGAAACAAAGGTAGAAAACACATCTCTAGGGCAATTACAATTTTTCTGGCTGTGGACAATTTGGACAAATGGGTGGATTACACAAATATTAATAATGATACCTAAAACATCCCTTTTCCCTGTAAGAATACATGCCTTTTTCCTGTTTATTATGATACTAATAAGCATTTGGAGTATCCTTGTAAAGTTCCCTGCGCCTTCTTTCCCCTCATGGTTGAAGCCCGTCCAAGGGTACAAATGGGTAGTGGTAAGCTTGCTTTTGGTACCCATCCTTGCTATACTCTTTGCGATTATGAGTTTAGCCTCTCATCCCGGAAAACCACCAGATAAATTACAAAGGCGATTTGAATGGAACACCTCTTCTATGCAGTCCCAGCCTTCACAGGAGGAGCAGGCACTGGAGGCTTATCTTTCGGTTCTAAGCACCACCAGAACGACCAATAACACAGTGTTCCTATAAGAAATCCAAACAGTGAACCCATAAGAACACAATAAGGGAAATGTGCTGCAGTATAAACTCGCGTATAAGCATGAACAGTTGCCCATGAGGCTAACGCCCCCTTCGCCCACTTCTTCCGAGCACCCCAGATTGCAGGCGTAAGTAAAGCAAATAATGACGATGCATGCCCGGAAATATACGAAGGAGAAGCCTTCACCACTTCATCCTTGATAACACGCACTTGTCGATTCCATGGTTCATGCTTCTCATTTAACGGACGCGGTCGGCCTACGATCCTTTTGATACTATCTTCACCTAAATAATTAGTAAAGAACACACTAATAAGCGTTATCCAGAAAATTCGACTCCACCGTCTCCGTTCTTGATAGTCCCACTTTTCCCATGTTTTAGCCCCGAACCAGAAAACCAGAAACGACGCTATGCTCAAAAAGATAAAAACACTACGGTATTCATGAGGTCTCCACCAAAAGATGCCGTATGACGAAATCCATAACCCACACAAATGATATATTCCCAAAAGAAGGGCTAAAATTCTCCATACATAACCTGCAATCTTATTAGCCGTTTTATTTCTCCGCACAATTAAATAGGTAACCTGCCAGGAAATAGCGGTGATGGAAAACAAATATGTTGAAAAATGTGTAAGAAACATAATAAATTCATCCAGTACCGGAACATAATGGTCGGGTTGCATTGCTAAAAGAATCGCCCGGTCAATAGGGTCATTAATTAATTTTGCCCCTAATAAAAAGATTTGATAAAGTACCAGATAACCTATAACCACCAGAACCAGAGAAAAAAACAACTTTAAAAAAACAGGTAAATCTCGATACATGCGGACTCCTCTTCAAAACAAAATTAAACTAAACAAATGGGTATATATAGACTTGCAAAAAATAACAATTGTTTCGCAAAAAGATTACAATAAAAACAAAAAATCCATACGGCTACCAACCCTTAGTCCTTATATAATTAAAGAAATATAAAAAGCCAATTGAAAGGAGAACGAATATTAATGTGGAAAGATAATTGTTTTTTTATTTGTCGAACAGGTTTCATATTTGTTGCATTTATTGCCCTTGTTTCAATTTCATCTTTTTCGTCTTCACAATTTTATCGTGTCCCAATGTCCGATGAGACGGAATTGGCAACGGATGTTCATTTGCCGGATGGACAGGAAGGTCCTTTTCCCGTATTGTTAGTGCGGAGTACATACGGGAGAGTATTGGAAGTAAAAAAATACCTTGATGAAGGATATGCGGTAGTTATACAGGATGTCCGTGGCATGGGGGAAAGTCCGGGAGAAAAATTTGTATTTCGGGCAGATGCTTGGGATGAAAAGTTACATGATGGTGCGGATACCGTAGACTGGGTCCATAACCAACCCTGGTGTAATGGGAAAATAGGAACATTTGGTGGGTCTGCTCTCGGTATTACTCAAACTCTGTTAGCACCGGCAACGGACAAAATCTCAGCCCAGTATATTGATGTCGCAACAGGCAGTTTATATCATAACTCTATATACGAAGGGGGTGTATTTCGTAAGCATATGATGGAAGGCTGGCTACAGGTCATTGGACAGCCCCATCTAATAGATGTGTATAAATCCCACCCGTTATATGATACATTTTGGAAGCAATTTGATAGCAATGCTTTGGCAAATAAAATCATGGCACCCGCCTTGTTTGTCGGGGGGTGGTATGATATATTTCAGCAGGCAACCATAGACGCCTTCCTCGCCCGTGAAAAAGAGGGCTCGGAAAAAGTGCGGGGGAAAAACATGTTAATTATGAAATGGTCCACCCATGGACCGGATGTAACTCAGGATTATAAACTCCATTCGAACCGTTTTGACTTGCGTATATCGCATGTCGTAAATGCCTTTTTTGAATATCATCTGAAAGGAAAAGAACGCGCTCTGGACAATATTCCGAGAGTACATTACTATGTGATGGGTTCAGACCAACCGGGGGCACCGGGAAATTATTGGAGAACTGCGGACACCTGGCCTCCATTTGAAACAAAAGAACACTGTTTCTACCTCAAACCCGACTATAAATTAAGCCCAGAACCCATTCAAAGTGGAAACTATGCCCTCGATTTTGTTTTTGACCCTCATAATCCGTACCCTACACATGGCGGAGCGAACCTAATATTGCCTTCGGGACCTTTTGACCAGCGGAAGTATAGCCAAAATAGGAAAGATTTACTAAAGTTTGCTACAGAGCCCATGGAAAAACCGATGGAGATAACAGGCAGGGTAAAAGTAGTGTTGTATATCTCATCCGATGCACCTGATACAGATTTTACTGCGAAACTGATAGATATTTACCCAGAACCGGACGGACGAGAAATCTTGGTGTTGGATAGTATACGGCGAGTAAAAACAAGAAATGGATTTGAGCAATTTGCTCCTTTATTAACTTCACCTAATGAAATTGTTTCATTAGAAATAGACCTTTTTAGTATTAGCTGGATATTTGACAAAGGACATCGTATTGGTTTGCATATCAGCAGTAGTAATTATCCAAAGTTTGAGGTCAATCCCAATACAGGAGACGATTTTCCAAAAGAAGACAATCTACACCCAGCCCATAACTGGGTATATTGCGGTGATACTTATCGAAGTATGCTTGTCTTGCCTGTAAATCAATAAACAATAGAATAGGCTAAAAGTATAAAACCGTCAAGCAAACTGCTTAAAAAGGTCGGGTTGCAAGATATTTTTAGATACGAAATTTTGGACAATTAAATTGATGTTGGGAGGGAGGTAGGATTGCACCTCCTGGAGGTCTTTTTCATCTAATAAGGGTTTTGCATAAGTTATACGGAAATCGCATGGAACAGAACTTTGCAAGAGGATGGAAAGGGTTTTTTTTATCTTATTTGTATTTGTTTCGACGCCCGTTAGTTGAGCATATTTTTGCCAGGGGGCTTTAAGGTCTAACGCACAGTAATCAATTAGATTTTGTTGGATTAACCATTCTACAACTTCCGGATTTGAACCGTTCGTATCAAGTTTTACTTTATAACCTAATTCTTTAATTTTTTTGATAAACTCGGCTAAATCCGACTGGATAGTTGGTTCTCCGCCTGTAATCACAACACCATCCAATTTTCCCTTTCGCTCACCGAGAAATAAAAGAATACTTTCCTCTGGAATAGATTCGGGATACAACCCCGGAAGAACTAACGACGGGTTATGACAATAAGGACATCTGAAATTACAACCTTTTGTAAATACAATAGCAGAAACACAACCTGGAAAATCAGATAAAGTAAACGGCTGAAACCCACCAATATTCATATAAAGTTTTTCCCGTTTAGCATCGTTAATGAACGAAATTAATCAATTTTATAACGGGTTCTTAATTCAAATTCTGCCCGTTTGCCCTCATTCCACTGGCTCACAGGCCGTAGATAGCCCACCACGCGCGAGTATACTTCCGTTTCTCTTCCACACTTCGGGCAGACTGGAAATTCCCCACGAATATATCCATCTTGCGGGCAGACCGTGAAAGAAGGGCTCAATGTAAAATAAGGCAGTTTATAACCATCACAAACTTTCCTTACAAAGGCTTTCACGGAATCCGGATTGACCACTGCTTCACCCAAAAAAATGTGCAAAACCGTTCCCCCGGTATATTTCGACTGTAAAGGGTCCTGTAAATCAAGCACTTTGAAAATATCATCTGTATAATTTACCGGCAATTGCGTAGAATTTGTATAAAATGGGACACTCCCCCCCTTGAGTTCTTCCGTATTTGCAAAATGTGCTTCCGGATAGCGTTCATAGTCCAACCGGGCGAGACGATAACTTGTTCCTTCTGCCGGAGTTGCTTCAAGATTATAAAGGTTTCCTGTTTCCTGTTGAAATTCTCTTAACCTATTTCGTGTATGGTCTAATACACGAATTGCAAATTCCGAACCTTCAGGTGTGCCAATATCTTTCCCCAACAAATTCAAACAGGCTTCATTCATTCCTATCAACCCAATAGTAGAAAAGTGATTGTTCCAATAACGGTTATAGCGTTGATATACATTCCTGAGGTAGAATTTCGTATAAGGATACAAATCATTGCCGGTTAAATGTTCGAGAACCTTTCGTTTTGTCTCGAGGCTGGTCCGGGCAATATTCATTAAATTGTCAAGTCTTTCAAAAAACTCATCCTCGTTGGCAGACAAATAGCCAATTCTCGGCATGTTAATCGTAACCACACCAATCGACCCTGTTAGTGGATTTGCACCAAAAAGCCCACCGCCTCTCCGTTCCAACGCCCGCAAATCCAATCGCAGTCTGCAACACATTGAACGGGCATCACAAGGGGACATATCCGAATGTACAAAATTAGCAAAGTAAGGAATGCCATACTTGGCGGTAACCTCCCAGAGCCGGACAAGGTCCGGGTCGTCCCAGTTAAAATCATTGGTAATGTTGTAAGTCGGTATCGGAAAACTAAAAACTCGTCCTTTGGCATCTCCTTCGGAAAGAACTTCCAGAAAAGCAGAATTAAATATCTTCATCTCCTCTGCAAATTCACGATAGGTAGCATCTTGAAGTTCGCCACCAATAATCACCTGTTGATGGGCCAGATTGGCTGGCGGTTGTAAATCCAGAGTAACATTGGTAAAGGGGGTCTGGAAACCTACACGAGTCGCCACATTCAGATTAAATATAAACTCCTGTAACGCCTGTTTTACTTCTCGATAATCTAATCCATCATAGCGGATAAACGGTGCTAACAGAGTATCGAAATTACTGAATGCTTGAGCCCCGGCGGCTTCTCCTTGCAAGGTATAGAAAAAATTAACTACCTGCCCTAACGCTGTATGGAAATGTTTCGCAGGCTTACTCTCGGCCTTTCCCGGCGCTCCTTGAAAACCACTCAACAACAAATCCTGCAAATCCCAACCAACACAATATACCGATAGCAAACCAAGGTCATGTAAATGCAAATCTCCCGAACGATGCGCCTCCCGCACTTCCGGTGTATAAATCTTGTTTAGCCAATACACTTTACTAATCTCGCTGGAAATATAATTATTTAACCCCTGCAGAGAATACGCCATATTACTATTTTCTTGAACCTTCCAGTCCATCTTTTCAAGATAACGGTCAATCAAGTCCACATCAGCCTGATTTACCATCTCACGAATGCGAGCATGCTGGTCTCGATAAAGGATATACGCTTTGGCTGTTTTCTTAAAAGGAGACATTAACAAAATCTCTTCAACAGCATCCTGAATCTCTTCCACAGTGGGAGGCCCTTCCAGAGGCATGGTCTGTAATAGTGCCAAAACACGAAGGGTCAATCGACGCGCAATATCTACACCGAATTCTCCTGTGGCTTTCCCAGCCTTCAATATCGCCTGAGTTATTTTCCCTACAGAAAAAGAAACCTTCCGTCCATCTCTTTTCAGAACATGTGTGAAAGGTAGCAACTCTGCAAACGACTCAGCCGAACTTATTTCCCAATTTTGCATAGCCTACGCTCCCTGATTAGTCATGATTAAAATTCATGTAAAAACTTTTTTAAATTAAAAGAATCCTTCCAAAAAAGGTGATTCTTTACTTTCGCCCAAATAAGGGGATGTTTTTACCGTTGATTAAATTTTCAAAGAGAATAATAAAAAACAAATTTATTTTATAATAAAAAAAACACAATGTCAAGTAGAATTTTATTCCCAATATACAATATATAGTAATAATTTGTGTAAAAACTGTGGAAAAATCGTTCAAAAATATGTGCAAAATAATGAGGATAACTTGTGGAAAACCTGTGGATAATTGGTGATTTACTTATGTATAAATTAGCAATCTCGCATTGTGAATGGATACCTATTTTTTGGCTAAAAATAGAGTATAAAAACAAGTTTTATGCACAATTATTCTTATGAAAAATACCGTGCAAAACTGAACATAAATCTTTATATTCCCCCTCTATATTTTTCCCTTAAACTATTTAAATTTTTACTGCCCATTTATAAAAATTCTTTTTTGTAATAAGAAACGATATTCATACATAATAAAAATGATTGTCTCTTAAATATATAATCGAAATATATTTTTCGGAGGAAAAGAATATGCTACGAAAGAAAGTAACGCGTAGAGAATTTTTAAAAGCATCTAGTGCGGTAGGATTAGGTTTTATGGTCCTGCCGAGACGCATATTGGGAGGCCAAGCCTATGCATCCCCCAATGAAGAATTAACTCGCGCTATTATTGGCGTGGGTGGAATGGGAATGGGACACATTGGTTATCCCGGGGCCCGATTACTTGCAGTCTGCGATGTAGATGAAAACCATCTAAAACAGGCCATGCAAAAAGCAGGACCGGATGTGAAAGGGTATAAAGATTACCGTGAAGTACTTGCTCGTGAAGATATCGACATTGTGCATATCGTAACACCACCACACTGGCATGCTATCATCGCGGTGGACGCGGCTCGTGCCGGAAAAGATATTTGGTGTGAAAAACCGATGACCCGCACAATTGGTGAGGGGAAAAAAGTTGTAGAAGCAGTTCAACGATACGGTCGCATATTCCGTCTGAACACATGGTTCCGTATGAGAGATACTTTCTATGGATTTGGCACCACTGCATACGAGATAAAAAAGGTTGTAGACAGTGGCATTTTAGGCTGGCCCTTAAAAGTAAATGTGGGTGAATCCACAGGTTTTACTTGGAAATTCTTCTGGTCGGGATTAACAAATATAGACCCTCAACCCGTCCCACCCGAATTGGATTACGATTTTTGGTTAGGTCCTGCACCGTATAAACCCTATCATCCCCACCGCGTTCATACCACATTCCGCGGATATTGGGATTACGATGGTGGCGGATTGGGAGATATGGGACAACACTATCTCGACCCGGTTCAATACCTATTAGGGAAAGACGATACAAGCCCTGTTGAAGTCGAAGTATCCGCCCCACCTCAACATCCGGACGCTGTGAGTTCCTTCCGCTGGATTCGCCTCCGTTATGCAGATGGCTGTGAGATTGTTCTCGATGGAGAAGGAAAACCGGGACTTCCATATATCGAAGGGCCAAAGGGAAAACTATATCCAGGTTTAAAATCGGATATTCCCGATTTTGAAAAGAAATTAGCTTCCTTCCCCAATCCGGAACCCTTGCCTTGCGATTTTGCTCATTCCGTCCGAACACGGGAGAAATTTCCACTGAACGAAGCCAATGGACATCGTTCCTGCACAATTGTTAACCTGGCAAAAATTGCTATGCAATTAGGCAGAGCTCTGCGTTTCGACCCTGTCAAACAGGCATTCATAAACGATGAAGAAGCCAATCGACTTATTGACCAACCCATGCGTGCACCATGGACCTTACAAGTATAAGGAGATAACTCATGAATAAATGGAATACATCAAAACAAACTTACTTATTTTTTTCGTTTATTCCCCTTCTTGTATCCGTTTCAGCCATTGCGAATGTAGATTTGGCTCAATGGTTGGAGAAAATGGGCTCTGCTTCCGTCGCAGAAAGTTACGCTTTATCAGAAGAATTATGCAAACAAGGAGAAGCAACGATAACCGAACTCTGTCAACATATAAAACCTCAAGGAGATGACCGTAACGCCCGACTATCTATTCGGATGGTAGTAAACTATGCCTCTACGCAACCCGTCGAAGTTCAAAATATAGTGGCCAAAGGTCTTGTATCCGCATTGCGTACTATTCATGAAAAACAAATAAAAGCCTTTCTTATCAGCGAACTCCAGATGTTAGGAAATCCTATAGCAGTGGAAGCAATAGCAGAATATATCACCGATAAAGACCTCTGCGATTATGCTATTCGTGCATTACAAACAATAAACGATAATTTAAGTTTTCAGAGACTTTGCGAAAGCCTCCCTCGTTCCGAAGGAAGATGTCAACAGGGAATTATCTCTGCTTTATCAGAAATGCACAACCCCCAGGCAATCCCCGAATTGGAAAAGTTATTAAATTCCACAACCACCGAAACAAAAGAATTACTCCTAATGGCTCTGGCTCAATTGGAGAATGACAGTCAAAAGTTCTATACACTCATTCAACCCGACCTGAATTCCAATGACCCAAAAATACGAAAACAATCCTATTCCCTGCTTTTTACACAAATGGAAAGAACCATCAAACAACAAGGGATGGTAAACCCACAGCAGAAAGCCATCCTTGAAAACACATTGCAACAAGCATATAAAGAGAATGACACAAAAGCCGTCTGTGCCGTTCTTCATCTACTCGCATATCTCCCCTCAAAAGAGGTTCTGGATTTATTTACGCGTGAGATTTACAATCCCGAACCAGAAATTTCTGCCCTTGCTTTACAGTATTTGATTCGTATGGATTCAAAGGCAAGTAAAAATATCTTAAAAGAGGCTCTTGTTAAAAGCACCTCTGGAGGAAATACCTACCAAATTCTGGATGCAATAGGCAAGGTTCCAGACACTCTGTTTACCCCTGTAATTATCCCTTTAACAACAAATTCCGACGAGAAGATTCGAGCAAAAGCAATACAGACATTAATTAAAACGGACGCTAATAAAGCAATCCCCGTCTTAGTAAAACGATTAAAAGAAACCCTGGACAAATCAGAATTGAATACCATTCAGCAGGCCTTGCTTCAAACCCCAACAAATGAGACTGTTGCTGAATTAGGTTCATCCTTGAAGAAACTAAAAGATGACCAACTTCTTGTTGCCTTAGACATCCTGGCTCAACGACAGGCAGAAAAATATTTCCGGTTTGCACTCCAGCAAACAAAAAATAAAAATGTAAAAGTGCAAAAATCGGCTTTAAATGCGATAGCCTTTCTGGGAACAAAAAAGGATATTCCCTTACTCCTTAAACAATTAACAGACCCAAAAAATTTGAATAAAGAAGATTTCGGTAATGCTATCGCTCAAATATTAAAGCGAGATAAGGACGAAAATCGTTGTAAACCCATCCTCAATGCCATTAACAAAGCAAAAACAGAACAATATGCTTCCTTACTTACAGTCTTGGCAAAAGTTGATGACGCTTCCGCACGAGATTTTGTCCTTTCCTGGCTCAATCTCCCCTCAGATTCCCCACAAAACAAGGTAAAGATAGAAAATGCAATTTCAGCCCTCAATATTTGGGATAATCCAGAACTTGCAGAACATATCCTTTCATTTATGAAAAATCATCCGAACCATCCTTATCGGAGTGATATATGGAAAACACTTATTCGATTCTTATCCTTACCCGGTTTGGCATCAGATGAAAAAATATGGATATGTCAGCAGGCAATCGAAATCATGCCCGAACAAGCCCGTGATATGTTTAATATATTGGGTGGTATCTGTAATATCGATTCATTTATGGCCGTTGCCAAATACACAAACACCCCACAGTTTGCTGATATAGCCAATAAAACATTGGTTCGGATTGCACTCCCCGATAAGAACAATGAAAACGGCATTACAGGGCAAGACATCATTCCGTATTTGGAAAATGCATCAAAATATATTGATGATAATGCATTAAAAGAAAATGTGCAGAAACATATCGAAAAATGTCAAAAAGCTCCCAAAGTATTACCTATCATTTATGAAGACGACAACCAATTCACTGTATTATTTAATGGCTATGACTTAAAAGGTTGGAGTGGATATATACGGGGTTATGTCCCCAAATTCGGGAAATTGGTCTGCTTACCTACATGCCATTTAAATTTATTCACTGAAAAAACCTATAAAGATTTTATTTTGCGATTCGAGTTCAAGTTGTATCCAGGAGCAAACAATGGTATTGGATTGCGGGTTCCCTATATGAAACTTGCCGCATACGACGGAATGGAAATACAAGTCTTGGATGACAATGCCCCTGAAAACAGCGGGCTTAAGCCGTATCAATATCATGGGTCCATATACGGCGTATTGCCACCCTCAATCCCCGCTCCATTAAAAAAATGTGGAGAATGGAATCAGCAGGAAATCATCTTACAAGGAACAAAAATATCCATTCGTGTAAATGGAATAGAAATTCTTAATGCAGACACCCAAGAACTGGCAAGCAAACCAACTCCCGACGGAAAAAAACATCCGGGGTTACTCAATGAAACAGGTCATCTTGCATTACTTGGACACGGTTCTCGTGTTGAATTTCGCAATATACGAATAAAAACTCTTCCTTAACAGCAATACAGAAACAAAAATAATAACAAACAAAATTTAACAATATATAAAATTATAGGTATTGTATATGATGGTATCGCTACTTTCAATTGTGGGGATATTTTTCTTCTACGGAACACCAGAAGTTATTTATTACTATGATTTTTCCTGGGCAAATGAAAGGGATTTGAAAGTCGAAAGTTATGCAAAAGAGGTATGGGATATAGGGCATTTACTTTCATCTTTACAAGGAATTGTTAATCGTGCAGAACCTCGTTTATTTGTCCGATTCATGAAGAATACAGATGACTTCTGGTGGAATAAGTTTTGTCAACCGGACGGATGGTTAGAACATAGCGAAGTAAAACAGGTAAACGACTGGACAACATTAATAGAGATTTTCTCCTCTTTCATTTTTGGTGCGGTCGTTTATTCGGAAAAGGCACAACCTTCTTCTAATCTTGCAAGCACGATTTCGGGACTGGAAAACCGCATCTGTTTAAGGTATGACCCTTCCACAGAAAGTGTATTTCAGAAAATCCTTTCAACAAATCTACCCTTTACAAAAAACTTGCGCTGGCTCATTGATAAAAAGACACTGGACATTCTTCCTGAAATAAACCCGGGTAATTATGCAGAACTGGCATCTGCAAGTTTGAAGGCACGAACATACCTTTGGGCTAAGGAACAATTTTTAGATACCGGCCTTTGCAGTCCAGAATTTTTAGCCTATTATATCGATGCATTCTGGTTTCAAAAGCCAACATCTGCATCTTTTCCTAATTCAACCATTATGAACCATGATTTTTTTATTGCACGGAGGGCCTTCTTTTTTGATTTGGGTATCTGGGAAGATGAACCTGCTAATGATGAACCTCAACAACCCGCTGGAATAGACCGAAAAGTACTCCGTGAACTTTTATTAAGTATGCACAAAAATGCAAAAGGAATGATTTATCAGATAGGTGGATTCACCCCCTGGATATGGAAATATACCAAAGAAGCAGGGATGGGGAATAAGCATGAGGGAGTGCCGACAGAATGGGAATTTGTAAAAATGGTATCCGCATACAACGGGATGTTAGATGCGGATGCGTTAGGGCTTGCAGGCATTGCCAATGCCTCGTTCTACCAGCATTATCCATTGAAATCGTTCTATCCGCAGAATAAAAGACCTACGATAAACGATTTGAAACAGCGAGGATATATAAGCCCTGACGGGAAGGTTGCTCCAAAGGTATATCTATGTTTTTATATGGGGGACTTTGACTCGTCCGCATGGCTAAATCAAATGGTACCTGAATGGTGGACAGACCCCGCTCATGGGGAAATCACCTGTATATGGCCCTTTAACCCGAACTTATCCCGCCGGGTTCCACATGTATTTGATTATGTCCGAACCCATGCTACACCCAAAGATTGGTTTGTGTATGGAGATTGTGGCGCAGGATATTTAAACCCGGGAATGCTCATTCAAGCAAATCGCGAACCGGATATTCCTGCGGGCTGGGAGGCATGGGTCGAACATAATTTGTTTTATAGCAAACGATTTGACCTATCCATTACTGGTTTCATCATTGATGGGTATGCTCCCGGACTGGATAGAGACGGTTTTGAAGCATATTCAAAGTTTTCACCTGATGGAATCACAGCACAGAAAATTTCGGTTATGGGTTGTTATGAAAAGAAATTGCCGTATGTCCGCATGGGTATAGACTTAATGGAACCCCCGGAAAAATCATCTGAAATAATAGCGGGATATAGCCGACAACCTTTACCTTCGTTCCGATTCATACGAACCATCTTAAAATCGCCTTCATGGCATAAAACGGTAATGGAACGGACCCACCAAAAAACATCTGATGTGGCTTTTGTTGACCCATACACTTTTTTTGAACTGGTAAAAATACAAACACAGTGTAATCCTTCTTACTGAACACACCCCCAAACAAATAGGAAAATCATTACATCTGAAAAACGGAAAAAGAATAAATTTATTTTTCAGAAAAATTTTCATACTTCATTCTGTTCAATGTATAATAAACATGGAATAATATTTATAAAACAAAAGGTGGTTCATGGCACAGGTAAAATGTTCAAAATGTAACCATATCAATCCGGAAGGCGTAACACAGTGCCAGAAGTGCAATATCCCCTTGCCTGCAATAAAAATCAGTCCCCTTACTGCGGAAACAAAAAAGGCAGAACGGCCACCGCATGAACAACAAACACCAAACTTTCAGCAGGGCACCCTCCATCGCGGAGAAATCTTTGGAAAACGATACACTGTTGTAAAACTGATTGGTAGGGGGGGTATGGGTAGTATTTACAAAGTATTTGACAACACCCTGAGAGAAGAAGTAGCCCTGAAATTGTTACTGCCCCAGTTCGCTAAAGACCCTATGATCGTTGACCGTTTTCTAAACGAAGCACGAATTGCACGAAAATTGTCCCATCCCAATATTGTGCGTGTTCATGATATTGGAATTGCGGGGAATATTCTGTATATATCCATGGAATACATCGAAGGTAAATCATTGCGGGGTATTCTGGAAAGTATGTTACCGGGACAGCGTCTTCCATTGAAACAGGTATTGACTTACTTTGACCAACTATGTTCTGCTTTAGAATATGCCCACCAATTCACTGTTCACCGGGATATTAAACCTGAAAATGTAATGGTTACTTCTCAGAACACCGTAAAATTGATGGACTTTGGTATTTCAAAATTAATGGCGGACACCCGATTAACAGGCGTCTCTGTCGTTATGGGGACTCCTTTCTACATGCCACCAGAACAAGTGCGAAACAGCCGGGATGTAGATGCCCGTTCTGATATTTACAGTTGTGGAATTATGCTATATGAAATACTAACAGGACAGATCCCAACGGGTATCCCAAAACCAGCATCCGAACTTGTAAAAGAACTTCCGCCCGAATTGGACAAAATTGTAGAGCGATGTATTCAAACTGATCCAAAAGACCGATTTCAGAGCTCCTCTGAATTGCGGAAAGCAATAGAACCATTAAAAAATCTTGTGCTCTCTGGAGATGAAATTTCTATTTCCCATCCTACAAAAAGAATAAGCAAATGGAAAACCCTACTAACTCCACAAGTTATTGGCTGGTCCTTGATTACAATGGTTTTATTACTATCCTCCGCAGGATTATTCTTCGCAGAACAATATCGTGACCAATTATTTGCTCAGACAGTAAACCCGGGGGGAAATACTGTCGTCTTGAACGATAACCAGGCCTCAACAGTCGATACTTATATTCGAATTCTATTTCGTGTTGCAGAAAAGGCAAAAGAAAGAGCCTCAACAGATAACGAGGCGCAACAGTATTTAAGTTGGAGCGAACCCTTACTCAATCAGGTAAGAGCAAAAGTAAATGCAAGAGAAACCGTCCCTCTAGATTTGCTATTCTCATGTGCTCGTTACCTTTCAGCCATTTTCTGTGAACATGAAGGGATGATACTCGTCCCCGAAGGATACGCGACATGGAACAATCAACAGTATCTTGTTCCTGCTTTCTTTATAGACATCAACGAGGTAACATATGAGAAATACAAAAACTTCTGCACATCCAGTTCTATTACATGGGAACTTCCACCTTCTTCCGGTTTAGAAACGAACGCTGACGCACAAAATCGACTTCCCGTTACGATGGTCAATTATTACGATGCCCTTGCCTATGCCAGTTATTACAATAAAAACCTACCAACAGTTTGGCAATGGCTACGAGCAGGGCAAGGAGACAGAAAAACAATGTATCCATGGGGCGATATCTGGAAAGAAAACTCTACAAATGTAGGCGGAGTTAATAACACTCCATTACCCATCCAATCCTATCCCGATGACCGAAGTCCTATGGGTTGTTTTGACATGTTAGGAAACGTTTCCGAATGGACAAGCACCCCGGCCCATTCTAACTGCCACCAAGAAGATATAACTTGTCCTCGTCTTATTATGGGAGGAGACTTCTCCTCGCTTCAAACCCCCCTTAACAAAGAGCGACAGGCAGACCCAGAAACACGCTCCCCTCTCATAGGTTTCCGCTGTGTAAAAGAAATTCCCATATCCCCTTCTACTCTTATGGAATACCTAAGGTAAAAGAAAATCAATATACATGGAATGTTTTCCTCTTATTACATTTTTTTCCAAAAGCATAAAAACAGAACCAGAAACCTATCCGATATATATATAACTGCTTTTTATAGCAGGCTATAATTTCTATAAAGAAAGAGTGTTATTATAAAGCAAGGATAGGTTATAATTAGTGAAATAATACCTATTTTTTGGAGATGAGACATGGGTCATATTGTCAACCCAGAACGAGAATATCGGCTGTTACAACAACAAATGGACCATTTTATAACCAGTGCTCCTCCCTCCCCGGCCTTGACGGAAATACTCAAGATTCTTTTTACTCCGGAAGAAGCCCAACTTGCTCGACAATTACCCACACGCCCTATGTCTCTATCAAAACTCGCAAAAAAGATTAACATGGAATCGAATGCATTAGAGGATAAACTTTCAGATTTAGCCCTCCGTGGGCTTGTTGTTGATGTAAAAAAAGGAGAAGAGCGATTCTTTGCTTTAGCACCTGTTTTAGGGGGTGTTTTCGAATTTATTATGATGCGAGTCCGCGATAATAGGCACATAACCGAATTAGCCCAACTCTTCGATGAATATCTCAAAAAAAATAAAGAATTTATATACAGTTCCTTTGATACTGAATTTTCATTTGCTCGTACCTTTGTCCGAGAAGAAACCCTTCCTTCCGCTCAATCAGAAAGGGATAACACAGAAATATTAGATTGGGAACGCGTTTCTAAAATCATAGAAACATCTACCAATCTTAGTTTAGGTCTTTGTGCCTGCCGACATAACAATCATCATCTCGGAAAAGCATGCTCTGCCCCTTTAGAGACTTGTATTTCTGTCAATGGCGGTGCGGATGCTATGTTACAAATGCAGATCTCAAAAAAAATAACAAAAAATGAGGCCCTCAAAATTGTAGAAGAATGCAAGTCTCAGCAATTAGTCCAGATTGGTGATAATGTTCAGCAACAGGTTACTTATCTATGCAATTGCTGTTCCTGCTGTTGTTCTTTACTGAATGCCGTGCGCACCTACAATCTAAAACATGCAATTAAAACATCCAATTGGATAATGCATGTTGACCCTGAAAAATGCAAAGGTTGTGGAACATGTTCCCGCATGTGCCCTGTAAATGCCATTGAAGTAGAGAAAACCGTGGCGGGGAAAGAAAACACCGTTCTTACTACTGCAAAGTTAGATGAAACATTATGTTTAGGCTGTGGCGTATGTGCGACTGCTTGTAAGTCGAAGGCAATAACGATGAAAACTCGACCCCAACGGATACTTCCCCCCGAAACAGCATTCGACCGAATGATACAAAGAGCCATCGAAAGAGGAACCCTTTCCGATTTAATTTTAGAATGCCCCGAAAAGTTTTCACATCGTGCATTTGCCCGTATTTTGTCCTTGCTTGAAAAGACCTCCCCGGGAAAAGCGTTACTTGCCATAAAACCCCTTCGATCCATCTTTTTTCAACAAGCTGTCAAACTCCTTCGCTCCCCCTGAACAATCCTTGCTATAATCTACGAACTTCTTTATAGTTTACAAAAAATACTCATGATAAAATCCCCTTTCTTAATTAGCAACCTCTTATGTAATGAAAAGGTGATTGTCCTAACCCTCATCTTCTCTTCTGTGCTCTCATTACAAGGAACATGTGAAGAGGGTGTAGCATCATATCACACACAAGAATTAATCCCTCTCTGGACTGCTACAAAGGGTTATATCCCCTCAAGCGATAAGGACACATTACAATTAGACCCACGAGGAAATTTGCTTGCTTTTGCATATCCAGTAATTGAAAGGATATCGGATATTCTCATCTGGGAATCTATCATTCAGATACGGGAAAGAAAGAATGAAAATTACCGTGCTGGATTAGCCTTGATAACGATGGATATAAATAATCCTAAACTATTTTTAGGAATAGGATTGACACAAAACAATCGTATTGAGATATATCCTTCTGATCATTACCCTCCTACAAACAGTTCGACAATACCCATCACAGAAAAAATTAAAATATCTATTCATATGAATAATTCTCAATACATGGTTTTTATAAATGGTCAGCATTTTATAGATATTCCTGCCCCAAAAAATACTCTACTTCCCGCAGTTTTTGCCCAATTTTGCTCTGCAACATTTACAGAATTCCATCTCGTATTAAAAAAAACAGACAATAATAAATTTCACAAATTCACAGAGCCAAACATAACAAAACCCTATATGGGAGCCCCACAAAATAAAAGAACCCTCCCTCGCATCCGATTGAACGAAAAAAATGACAAAAAAAACTTTATAAAAGAAGACACAAGTGAGGTGTTTGTTCCCCGGGGATTTAATCATGTAGTCCTTGAACATCGTAATTCGGGATGGCATGCACTTTTTAACACCAATGTATACAATCAAAATGAAATAGAATCGGTATTAAAACAGATAGCAGAATGTGGGGGAAATGTTATTCGGGTCTGGGCATGGGGGACACAAAATGAATATGGTTTTCTATCGAACAAAAATGGAACCATCTTGAATCCAGACTACATGAAAAACTTTATTGATTTCCTCCGCAAAGCCACAGAGCATAACATTTATGTAATCCCCATTTTAGATGAGTATCCGAAGTATGGTAATTTTGAGAAGATACTCGCTGATTTACATTTGCAATCCAATAGGGATGACCCGTATATAACAGGCTATAACTGCCAGTTTTTCTGGGAGTCGTTTATTAAAGCGAAAGCAATTGCAATTAAACATTTTATCCAATATATAAAAGACACAGACCCTTCTTTACTCACTACAGTTTTAGCATGGTCCTTACAAAATGAAGTGTTTCTTATGAATAGCGAAGGCCCTTTTTCTTCTTTTACAGCAGAAATATTACTCCCTGATGGAAGTAAAAGGAATGTTTCCACACAAGAAGAACGACAAAAAATATATGACATAATCATCCTTAATTGGGCAAATGAGTTAACAAAAGCGGTTAAATCCGTTGACCCTCTGGCATTAGTAACTGTGGGAATGTGGACAAGTGATTCTGCAGGAAGAAAACCAACAAATGGTTTGTTATTTGATGGAAAAGATTTTCGTTTTCCACCCAGACCTTCCATCCTCGGTGGGGATGAAAGTTTACTTGATTTTATTGACATTCATATCTATCCATGGGATAATACATCGAAAGTAAACCACGAATGTCATGAATATGGTCTTGTGAAAAAGCCTGTAATTGTTGGAGAATATGGAGTATTTCAGAATGTTTCTGTAGAACAGGCCAAAACAATACTCATTGAGTTTTTACAACAAGCATATCAAATGGGATATAAAGGCGATTTGTATTGGGTCTGGGATTTAACTGCAATCCCAGAACAAACTTATAGTGCAATAACAGAAGGATTTGCACAACATGTCATGCAATGGAATGAATGGAAACAATATTTCACAAAGTAACGCATCCCCACAAACAGGTTGGAAAAGTATTTTGAAAGGAAATGTTTTATATCTGGGTCTAACAAGTCTATTTACAGATATGTCCTCAGAAATGGTCTATCCACTTCTACCTCTTTTTATCGCAGGACTTGTTCCAGCAGGTAGCGCAGTAATTTATATCGGTCTTATGGAAGGGGTTGCAGAAAGCACCGCAAGCCTCCTGAAACTCGTTTCCGGCTATATTAGTGATAGGTTATCTCGCAGAAAAGCACTGACAACCTTAGGCTATTTCATTTCTACTATATGCAGGCTTTTCATGGCATTTTCTCAAACGGGATTGCAAGTAGTGTTTTTCCGTTTTTTAGACCGTATCGGGAAAGGAATACGCACCTCACCCCGAGACGCCCTTTTAAGCATGTCCACTCCACCAGAACATCGTGGGGTCGCATTCAGTTTTCACAGAGCCATGGACCATTTAGGGGCCGTAACAGGACCCATTCTATCAATTATCGTGCTATATTTCCTACTCAACGAAAATTTTCTACCCTTTATGGAAAGTGCCCCGGAACGAGCCAATCTCTTCTCACTTCGAGTACTCTTTATTCTATCTGTGATTCCAGGAATTATTGCTGTTTTCGTTCTTTTTTTTCTTCTTAAAGAAGTGTCTACATTGCCGGACAACGCAACAACAGCAGATACTACATCTGCCAAAAATACTCGTTCATTACCTAAAATATTTTATTTATACCTTGTAAGTGTCTTCGTGTTTGCCCTGGGAAACAGTTCGGATTTATTCCTTGTATTTTATGGTAGCGAAAAATTTCATTATGGACCATTAGGAGTTATTTTTGCATGGGTTTTATTACATATATCAAAAGTATTATTTAGTTTCCCGGGCGGTAGATTATCGGACAAATTCGGTCGTTCTCGATTAATACTTACAGGCTGG
>CAKZKR010000106.1 GCA_937124615.1 uncultured bacterium | reverse complement strand
TATATAGAAACTCTATTTTATTGTTACATTTATTTATTCTAACTATCATCTAACCTACCTCTACTATTTTGAGTTTCTTTAATTATTAATTTTAAATAATAGAATTTACATAATTCTGAATTAATTATAAACAAAACTGATAGATAAAACAAATTAATTTTGATTAAACTTTACAAATGACACATGTTTTATAAATATAAAGATAATAAGATAATATAAAATATAAAAAATTATAATGTTAAAAATTTATCGCTTTTAATTTAATTTTTATTATTTATTTTGTTATATAATATTATATAATAAAATTAGAATAATGTTTAGATTGAAAGTATTTTTATATGGAGATAAGATATGAAAATTAAAAGTTTGCTTGTTATCACAGTAATTGGGATTATACAGGTATATTCTTTAACAGGATACTCAGATCGTATTGATGTTGACTATGATTATATTTTATGGGCCGTTGATTATACATTAGATGACATGGCTCCGGGAAGATTTGCCCATATTTATGGTGTAGACCGTGATGGCAATGGATTAAAAGAGGAAGACCATCTTGGCTTACTATCTGCTGTCTTATTGAATAATTCCCCTCAAATTCCTTTAGCAAGAGTAATTGCTATACAGGAAGGTTTTCGAGCTAATATGCAACAAGTAGAAAGAGATTTAAATATCACATTAGTTGTATTAGGACAAACATTTCATTTTGATGTTATTAATGAACTTCGCAATGAGGACCCCCTTCTCGCATTCGCAGTGCAATACTTTCTTGCAGGTTATATGACATGTGGTGATTCTGTAACATTTAACTTTTTAAACAGTTTTTTGAAAGACCTTGTTCGATATTTTGCTGAACGCGAAGGCTATGGCTGGGCATTAAATTATATCAACTTAAATGACTACATCAATTTTGGACCGAGTCGATATGTAACATTTGGAAACACAGGAACAAATTACTTAGGTGCTGGAGGGGATATAGAAGGAGATGGTATAAGTAACATCCAAGAATACACAGGTTCAGGAACACGAGAAATATGGTTTAATAGATGTAGTATTGTACCCCCTCCAAGAGTTGTTGGAATCTGGGTAAATCCGGGAGTTGTCGATACAGGAGATCCTGTTACTTTATCTGTTCAAGTTGCTGGAGGCGATGGACCTCTAACATTTCAATGGTTAAGAACTGATTCTAATGGTTATTCTTTCCCATCCTCATTTGAACTTGTCGGTCCGAATTCTTCAACTTATATTATTCCATACGCGACCACTTTAGACAACGCACGGTTCTCTATAGCTGTGTCGGATTCCGCATCTGTCTACAACCCTGGTACTCGTTTAGGTGGTAGACAATCATGGGGTGTTTATTTAGGAGTAAGAAGAGTTCCTCTTCAGATACTTATTCAGCCCGTAGGTGGACTGTATAATGTAGGCGAACAAGCAATTCTTTTATTTAAAGTAAAAGGAGGAACAACTGTCCCCAATTATTATTGGAGTCACAATGGTGTTATTTCAGGGCCTAATTCAAATCAATGGATTATCAATCCTATATCAGGTTCAAGCCAGGGTGTATATCAATGTAGGGCCGTTTCAGGAACAGAACAAGTTTTATCCCAAGAAGTATATATTGATGTTTTTGGTGCAGGAGAGATTGTACACTTCCCTGACCCTAATTTAGAAGCAGCCGTAAAAGACGCTTTGGGCTATGAACAAACAAAAGATATTTACGAAGGGGACCTTGTTATACTCAGAACACTCTATGCAAGTTCGAGAAATATTCGAAATCTGGGAGGAATACACAAAATCAGGAATTTGGAAACATTGATACTATGGAAGAACAACATTACTGATATTTCACCATTGGCTTCATTATTTGGACTTAAAAAACTTAATTTAGGACGAAACAATATATCAGACATTACTGCTTTACAAAATTTAGAAAACTTAGAACAATTATTCCTCTGGGATAACCAAATATCAGATATACTGCCATTAATTCAGAATACAGGCATAGGATCTGGTGATGAAATTGGTCTTGAAGGAAATCCTTTAACTGAAACGGTTCTTTGTGAACAAATCCCATTGTTAGAGACAAAGGGGTGTTGGGTAGGTTATGATGGGACATGCCCAACATCGATCCTTGAAGGAACACTAGAAGGAGAAGAACCTGAAGGCGAGGAAGGGGAAACAGAAGGAACACCCGTCGAAGGAGAAGAAGGTGAGATTCAATATCCTGAGTGCGATATTGAATTTAAAACAACCTACTTCTCTACACTTCTGGATCCAGGTAATAGTTATCTCCCCTTAGATATCCCTCTTTCAAGAACAATTGTAAATGTAAGAATACGCGTAACAGTTACACATCCTGATGTTAGTCAATTGAGAATGAAACTAATATCACCTAATAGCACAGAAGTAATACTATTTACTACCATACCTCAGGGCGGTGCAAATATGGTAAATACGGTTTTCTCAGATTCATCATCAACTCCTATTGGATTGAGTTCAAGTCCTTTTACAGGGGTTTTCGCTCCTGCAATGCCTCTATCAACTTTTAACGGTGAGAATATGGCGGGCAGGTGGACGCTTCAAGTAGCCGATGCCATATCAGGGGGTAGAGGACGCGTAGAAGAATGGGCGTTAATATTTAATGCGTGTGAAAGTGAGGGATCTGTTGAAGGAACAGCAGAAGGAGAAGGACAAATTAGTGAAGGAGAAGGCTCAGTAGAAGAAGGGGAAATTCTTCCTTATCACAACTGTGACTCCAATGGTAATTGGAGAATTGAACTGGTAGAGATTCTTCGTGTCATTCAGTTTTACAATGCAGGAGGATATTCATGTAAACGAGGAACAGAAGATGGATATGCTCCTATACCTGATGGTCCTAAAAATTGTAACAATCATTCTGCAGATTATAACCCGCCTGATTTCAAAATAAACCTAAATGAAATCCTTCGTGTTATTCAATTCTTCAATAGTTTTGGTGGATACTATCACCAGGACCCAAACACAGAAGACGGTTTCGCTCCCGGACCTGCTTAGTTTGCTCTAAAAAATCACATGGTTTATGAAACAGATAAAAGATGAATTTCACCTAAAGCAAGTGCTATCTTTACAGGACCTTTTATGTACTCCCTCGTTTGAAATGTTTTATCTCTTATTTTAAAAATCACTTCCGGGTAAAGGTGTTTTCGCGCAATTGCTTGAGGTAATGATTTTTTCTTTGATTCCTGTGTCAACTCATTAATTTTTTTATCCAATTCATCTATACTCTCTTTTATTGTTTTAGCCTGTTGAACAAGTTTTACATATGCATTTTTTGCATCTTGCGGTAAAGATTGCCACCGATTTTGTAGAGGTTTAATACCCTTAACAATCTTTTCTAACATTTCTTCTTTCTCTTTTTTCTCATCCTCAAAAGGTTTTAAATAACGAGGCAAAAAATAATCCTCTCCCAATACTATTGTCGTTTTTATACAGGCTTCACTTCCTAACTGGTCTGCCCTCACTTCACCTAAAGCAACAATTTCCCCTCCTACAATTCTTCCTCCTACAATTACAGGACCCCGAGAACGAACAAGTGATTGGTCGATTTCCTTTCCTACATAAACCCCTTCCTCAGATTCAGCAAGCACATTTAAGAAATACTTGGCCGTTATTGTCCCCTTTGTAGTAATCTTCTTTTCAAAACCTCCTGTAATACCACCAAACACCAGTAATTTCCCCTTTGTTGATACATCCGCCTGTTCAACATACCCTTTTATTTCTATATCCCCTTCTGCAAGGACAATACTATCCGACTCAACATTTTTATTTATTATTAGATATCCTAAATGATTAATATTTCCCGTCTCTAATCCTACGCTACCTTGAATTTCTAAAAAATTATCTACATGAATAACTTCGTCTTCCAAACGAAACCTGCCATCGATGGCCGCATAAAAATGTGTACTTTTCTCGTCATTCCTAACATTCCTGCCTGCCCTTAAGCGAATAGGTTTCGGTTTCGGAGCAGGAACTATTTTTCCATAAATATCTACTCCATCTTCACCTTCTTGTGGAAGAATAATAATGGCCAACAGTTGCCCTGATTTAACATTTAGTTTGGCTTTAGGTTTACGATAATCCATAGTGCCTGTTTCAGGGTCTATTTCAAAACCCGGAGCAAAAAAATCCTGTTTCCAATCTATTCTTCCTTCCAACGGCGGTGTCGGCGGTTTGCCACGCAATAAAATAACATTTTCGAAAATATCCTCTTTTTCTATAATTTCCAAAAGTCGATTTTTTGCCTTTTCTATAATATCAGGCTCTAATATTTTTTCTTCCTTTAATTTTTCCTCAAGATTCTCTAAAAGTTCCTCTTTTTTCCAACCCCGTACATCCCCACTAATTAGCATTTGCATTTTATCCTCAGAGACTCTAACCAGAAGTGGAACTGTAGGTCTATATTTAAATAATTCTTTTCCTTCTTCCATTTCTGTTTGTTTTTCTATGTTTGTTTCTTCTGGGGACATACTTTACTTTTCACAAAATTTTATCTTATTTATTATTTTAGTCAATCTTTTACAAAAAAACAAAGTAATTTATACCTACTCATTATTATATTTTTTCATTATTAACTCAGAAGTAATTCTTCCCGACTCGTAAATTGTAGGTAAACCACTTCCAGGATGTGTTCCACCTCCCACAAGGTAACAATGATCTATTTCTTCAAATTTATTGTGTGGACGGAAATATAGCATCTGCATTAGATTATGTGCTAAATTAAATGTTGCCCCTTTGAATATTCCCATACTCTCCCAATCCATAGGTGTTATACACATTTCCTCTTGTATATGTTTTTCTATATCTTTCATTGATGTTCTTTCTTTAATTCTTTTTATAACTCTGTCCCGGAATTCTTTTTTAATCCCATTCCAATCAATATGAGAGGTGTTATTAGGAACTGGGACCAAAACATATAAAGCAGAGTGTCCCTCAGGAGCTAATGTTGGGTCCGTAATACTTGCATTTCGTACATAAAATGAAAAGTCTTCTGAAAGAATCTTTTTATTGGAAATTTCATCAGTATTCTTGTGGTAGTTTTCAGCAAAATATATTGTATGATGAACTTCATCATATAATTTATCCAGCCCAAGATATAACATAAAAGTTGAACACGAGTATTTTTTCTTTTGAAGTTTCTCTATCGAGTATTTCTTTAATAGCCCTTTTTCAAACAATGTACTCATTGCATAAGCAAAGTCCGCATTAATAATGATTTCATCCCCTTCTACCTTAGTGCCGTCATCTAAAATCACACCTTTTGCAGTTCCGTCCTTCACTTCAATTTGATTAATTTTTTTATTTGTGTATATTTTCCCCCCTAATTCTTCAATTACCTTTGCCATCGCACATGATATTTCGGATAGTCCTCCTTCTACATGGTCTATACCAAAATAATGTTCTACAAAAGCAATCATTGCAAATGCTCCAGGGCATTCCCAAGGAGACATTCCCAAATATTTGCTCTGAAAACAAAAACAAATTTTCAAAGTTTCATCTTCAAAATAATCGGTAAGGACATCATTGACTGTCCGTCCTATAGCAAGATGAGGAATCGCTCTTAGAAATTCTTCCCCAACCATATCAAAAATAGAAATATAAGGTTTTTCTAAACATTTCTTCATATACTTAAAACGAACATCTTCTCGCTTCATAAAATTACGGAAACCTCCCCGGGCCCCTGGAAACAATTTTTCAATCCTTAACTCCATTTTCTCATGGTCATCTGTTGCATCCAAATAGAAATCCTTAAAAGATAAGCGATACATCGGATCTAAACGATTTATTTTCAAATAGTCATGAACATTCCTACCTGCTAATTGAAAGATTTGTTCTAAAACATATCTCATCATTAAAAATGTTGGTCCTAAATCAAACTTGTAATTACCCAACATTAAACTTTTATTTCGCCCCCCGATTATCTCATCTTTTTCATATATTGCTATTTCAAACCCCCTACTTGCAAGTATCATCCCCGCGGTTAAGCCACCCGGTCCTGCACCAACAATAATAATATGCTTTTTTTTCATATTCTTTCCTAACTTTTATCTATCTGTATTTAAGGATTGTTTTCTCCCATAATAATTCGGAGAACTGTATTGGCCTGTAAATTACCCGCCACACCTACTCTCGGAGCCATTAGACCCACTCCATGTCCTGCAGAATTTTCCTCATCACCAATAATATAGAGGTATGGTGTTACTTTTCTGACTTTCATTGAATTGGAACTAAAATATCCCGCCAACCCTGAAGCACTCACAATAGGTTTATCAGGGAAATATCGATGAAAATTCTCAATGAGCATTCGTTTTCCTTCTGCGGTATCAAAAGCCTCAACAAGTATATGAACCTCTCTAAAAAGGATACTTATGTTGCTCTCATCTATTTTTTTTCGACACGATTCCACATCAACATACGGATTAATTTCTTGTATTACCTCTTTTATTGCATCTGTTTTATACATTCCAATATGTTTAACAGCATATTGCTGTCTATTTAAATTACTGGGTTCTACCACATCGTAATCAACCAGAATTAATTTTCCAATTCCAATCCGAGCCAGTGCAATCGCTACAGTAGAGCCCAAACCACCTAAACCCGCTATCCCTACAGTACTCTTTTTTACTCTTTCATGAACCCCCGGACTATGTCTTGCTACCATCAAAGATTCCAATTCTTCATAAGAGGGTATTTCACCGCGTTTAATTAATACTACGGAATCCCTATCCTTTACCTGCTTTGAAAAATCTTTTTCATTGTTTACAGGAAAACCATTCCATATTAGAATATCGGCATCGGATTTATACCGATACTTTATCTCTTGCAGAGAAACACCTTCTTCAACAATATATTCCCTTTCATTCACAAAAACCCGTATCATTTAAATACCTTTCATCCATTTTTACGGAAAATTTTTATCCTTCCACGATAGGTATCAATAATAACTGCTAAAATAATAACCATTCCTGTTATAACTCTTTTCCATGGTTCAGGAACACTTATCTGTACAAGTCCTACCTCCAATGTAGCAATAATAATTACCCCCAACATAGTCCCAATGATAGAACCTTTGCCCCCACTGAGGCTATTCCCGCCAATCACTGCTGCAGCAATTGCAGATAATTCATATCCAATCCCGGCATTTGGGTCAGAAGAACTTAACCGAGCACAGTGAAGTAATCCTGCAAGAGAAGCCAAAAAACCGGAAAGGATATAAACACTTAATAATACTTTCCGGACATTAATACCTGATAAATGTGCCGTTTCTTCTTTTGCTCCTATTGCAAAGCAGTGTCTACCCCACGGCGTATAAATCATTAAAAAATGAATGAACAAAACTACGAACACGGATAATAATAAAGGAAAACGAATACCTACCAGATTGGGTTCCGCTATAATATCCAGTTTGGAGCCTAAATATTGTGTAATCGAATTTGTAAAAAGGTAAGTTAAACCTCGACCTGCTTCTAACATACCTAATGTTACAATAAAAGCAGGGATACGCCACTGAGTAATTACGAAACCGTTTATTAATCCACAGAGGATTCCCACTATAAAACACATAAAAATAGACAGAGGTAAAGAACAACCTTTTGTTAATAGAATTCCCAATACAGCCCCGGATAAACCTAAAACGGAACCCACAGACAAATCAATACCACCGACAATCAAAACTACAGACAGCCCTGTTGATAAAAGTAGTATATGTGGAACCTGGTTAATGATTGTAATAAATGTAGAATAAGTAAAAAAATACTGGGATTTAATACTAAAAAAAAACATCAGGAATAAAAGGGCGACAATTAACCCCACTTGCTCTTTTAAAAAGTTAATTATTGATATCTTCATGAAAGTCCCTACTTCTTTATGACTAAATCTACGGGAGTTTCTTTGTCTTCAGGAACTTTTCCCGTTTTTAAACATTCCAATGCATATTCTATCCCATAAACCGCTAATTGATCTGCATGCTGGTCTGCCGTGGCTAAGAGTTCCCCCCTCTGGACTAATTCATTTGCAGCGGAAATATTATCAAATCCCACAACCTTTACTTTATCCATAAAATTACCCGTTTTCAATGCAGAGATAGCACCTAAAGCCATGCTATCATTAGCACAAAAAATACCTTTTATGTCAGGTTTCTCCGTCATTAATGCAGAGACAACCTTGTTTGCTTTCGACATTTCCCAATCCCCATTCTCATCTGCAACAAGGTTTAATTCCTTTTCTTTTATAGCATCTAAAAAACCTAATCTTCTCTGGATAGCGTTATATGCAGTTGGAACCCCATTAATGATTGCTACGGGGTCTCCCGGTTGCAAACGCTCCGCAAGATAAAGCCCTACTGCTTTTGCTCCCTTTCGATTATCGGGTCCTACAAAAGGTATCTGTATCTCGTTTTGTTTAATTACATCTACATCGAGACGATTATCTATATTAATAACAATGATTCCTGCCTTTAATGCCCTTTTACATACAGGAACCAACGCTTTGGAATCAGCAGGAGCAATAACAATTGCATCAACTTTCTGTCCTATCATTGTTTCAACAAGTTGAACCTGACGATTAATATCTAACTCATCTTTAATTCCCTCGACAATCAAATCATACTTTGAAGAATACTCTTTATGATGTTGTCGGGCTCCTTCTTCCATTGTTTTAAAAAACTCATTGGCAAGAGATTTCATTATTAACGCTACTCTCGGTTTCTTACCTTCCTTCTCCTCTTGTTTACTATCTACCGTTTTTCCACAGGACAAATATGAAAAACATAAAACAACGGTTATCCCAAGAACCGTAAGGGCATGCTTTGTCTTTGATATGTACTTTATCTTCATTCTTCTACTCTTTATTATTTTATTTAATCACCATGCTGTTCCATATTTACTCGCTAATAAATCCGCTGTATAGGGACCTTCAGAGCCAAAAGGATATACAACAGGCTGAATTCGTTTTTTTTCTAATTCTAATAAAACGGGACTGAATATGTCCCATGCAGCCTCTAATTCATCGGAACGAATAAATAAACTCTTATCACCTCGTATAACATCCAACAATAACAATTCATACGCATCAGGAACCCGTGTTTCAAAAGCAGATTCGTATGACAAATCAAGATTGGATTCTCCAAGAACAAGTGATAGACCAGGAATCTTATTTACAATTTTTAATGCTATCATTGCATTGGGTTGAACTTGAATTAATAATTCGTTCGGAGTAAGCTGGGGTGCTGTCTCTGTAAAAATACTTCCCGGGACTTCTCTAAATTGTATTTTAATTTCTGTCGTTCTCTTTGACAGACCCTTCCCTGCACGAATTAAGAAAGGGACACCATCCCATCTTCGGTTTTTAATAAATAAAGCCACTGCCGCATAGGTTGGTGTAATAGAATCTTTGGGAACGCCCTCCTCTTCGCGATACCCATGCTTCATTTCACATTTTCTACACTGCAATATACCGGGACCATACTGTCCTACAACCAATTGAGAAAGCGTAATAGGAGGGATGCACCGCAAAACTTTAACTTTCTCATCCCGAATATAATCTGCTTCTAATTTTATTGGCTGTTCCATTCCGACTAACGCAAGGATTTGAAGCAAATGGTTTTGCATCACATCACGAATAATCCCATATTCATCAAAATACCCACCCCGTCCTTCAATCCCTATATCTTCCATCCAGGAAATACGAACATTTTGTATATATTGACGATTCCAGAGCGGTTCCAATATCAAATTCGCAAAACGAAGTATCATTAAATTTTGAATAACTTCTTTTGCAAGATAATGGTCGATACGATATACCTGTTCTTCACGAAAAACCTTCTGCAAACCTGAAGTTAACTCGTCAGAGCTTTCCCTGTCTCTTCCAAACGGTTTCTCTACCACGACCCGGGTCCAAACCCCTTTTTCTTCCTGTGTATGAATTAAATTTGAATGAGCAAGAGCATTTGATACAGGCAAAAATAAAAAAGGTGGAATTGCAAGGTAATAAATTTTATTTGATAAATTACCCCCTTCCAATTTTCGAATTAACTCTCCCATTCTTTCATAGTCTTGAAACTCATCATATTTACCTCTACAATAATAACATCTTTTTAAAAACTCATCTAACTCTGATACAGAAGGTTGTTCTTTTAACATAAAAACTTTTATTTTATCGCGAAATGTATCATTATCCATGTCTGTTCGAGAAAAGCCAATAATTCGAAACCGTTCCGGTAGTAACTTCTGTTGAAACAAAGCGTAAAAAGCAGGAAAAATTTTCCTTAGAGATAAATCTCCAGAAGCACCGATTACCACTATTGTTAAGTCTTTTAATAAGACACTTCTTGTTATCATAAATAACAAACACCCTTCTTATTGTTAATTATTATATAAAACGATTAAAATATCACTAAATTTAAGTTAGAATTAAAATAATATTATTTCCTATCATGTACAAAAAACAATAATTTTAATTCAAGAATATTTTACAGGAGAAAAGAAAATGAAAAAAACTAATTTCGTTATCGGGATAATAATATCTATTATATGCATAAATGTTTTATCATGTAGTAAACAAGCGGAAAACAAACCCCTCAAGGAAACTCAAATCTACGGTTCTGCCAATCATTTACCTGCTCGAAAACTATTGTCTTTTTTACCGCAACCCGACGCACTCGCATTAATCTCTCCTTCTATAAAAAATATTGTATATTCCTTTTTCAGAATAAACGATTTCCGTAATAACGAAATAATGAAATATCTAAAAAATGATCCTACCATTAGTCTCATAATAAAGGAAGACAAAGAAAAAACTCTTGAAAACTTTAAGTCTCTTGGGATAGACATCGATCAACCTTGTGCTTTCTTTTATACATTAGATGATAAATGGGAAGCCGTTCTTGTTGGAGAAAATATATCAGCCTTTCAAAAAATCCTTCCTAATGCAAAAAAAACAACATTAAAGACCTCGTGGTTCTGGTTCATTTCAGGTAAGTTATCCGCATACTGGGATAACAATTCCAATGTTGGTTTTACAACACACAATGGTCACACAATACTTTCAAATAATATTGAACTCCTAACCAAATCCATTTCAGGGAATACACCTCCGCCCTCGTTTCATTATGGACTAAATGGCAAACCGGTATTAAGTACAGATGAGATTGCAGTACTTTTATCTATATCTGATGATTTAATAGCAATGCTGAACAATCCTAAAAAACCTTTTGAACCTGCATGGTTAAAAGCCGTTTTACTTTCTCTCGAATCTGATTATAATGAAGTATGTACTATTATCAATCCAGAAGATACCTCTCATGAAATTGCCGTTGCTTTCCATTCCAAACAAAACCCAAATGAAAACATTAAATTGCCCGAATTAAAACTTTCCAATTTCTTACCTGAAAACTCTTTGCTAAAATTTAATCTTGCCATAACAAACGGTCTTAGAAATGTTCTTATGCAATTGCCCCGGAATGATAGCTCAGGTCAAATAAAAAAAAGTTTAGGTCCTGCTATTAACCTTCTTAATTCACCTATATTTCAGAATGAACTTTCTATTGGTGTTTTACCTAATAATGAAAAATTACCAAATGTTATTCTCATAACCATGTCCAGTCAAGTAGACACTCTAAAATCTTTGCTCACCATTGCTTCGGTTCCTGATGAACCCATTGGGGAATTTGAAGTATTAAGAGCCGATTTACAAAAATTAGCAAAACTTCCAATTGTTTTATACATTGGATTAAAAAACCCTTACATCATCATTACAGATAATCGAGAACAACTTGCGGAAATTACAGGAAAGTTTTCTTTACCACCTCAAGAGGGAACAAGTCAGAATAATTGCCCTTATGGATTCATCATCAATGATACAAATGCTATTGACACATTTATAAATAATAATCCTGATGTTTTAAAAACAGAAGAAATAAAAGACCTCGTAAAAGTCCTTCATAATATACCTGAAGCGTGCATGTATAACGATGACTCATGGTATCTATTCAAAGCTAAAGTAACCATATAACAAATAAAGGATAATTATGCAGGATAAGAGAGAAATTTTTGTATGCTGGGGAAACTATACCCTAAAAGGATACTTGAATTTTTCTCCCACTGCAGATAAACTTTGGGAGATACTTCCTACAAAGTCAACGGTTCATCGTTGGGGGGATGAAATATATTTTAAAGTCCCCATTAAAAGTACTCTGGAAAAAGACGCAACAGATGTTGTTCCTCCAGGAACTATTTGTTTTTGGGTAGAAGGAAATTCCGTCGCTATACCATTTGGAAGAACACCCATTTCGATAGAGAACGAATGCCGACTTATAACAAATGTAAACATAATTGGAAATTTATCCGATTCTATCGACCCTCTGTTTTCTGTAAGAGAAAACACCGAAATTGAAATCCGAAAACTATAAATAAACAGTAGATTGGCTCGGAGATATAAACTTGAAAATCTTTTATTGGTATTGGAATGATTTTTTAGGGAAAATTATCTCCAAAGGGGAAGATATCATTGGTTATGAATTAATACCACCTTGGGGACCTATTGTTGTAAAAGGGGTAATATCTTTTCTTATCTTGTTGTTTTTTTATGAAATTTACCTTCGAATAAGCAGATTTTGGCGAAGCCGAAAATTTATATCGGAAAGCACTCCTGTTATTCCACCTTCCTCTGAAACTGTAGATAAACAATCAGAATTTATCCAACAACTTGAGTCCTTAAAAGCACCTCAACAAACTATTGAACGACTAAGAAAAGAAAGAAAATACGACCAATTAGGGGAAGTATATGTGTCCATGCAGAAATATAAAGAAGCGGGCTGGGCTTTTGAAAAGGCAGGAATGTTCAAAAGGTCTGCAACCGAATATGCAAAAGCGGGAAAGACAGAATATGCAGCAAAACTTTTATTGAAAGCGAATGAACCTCAACAGGCAGTTCAACTACTGGTTAGTATTGGCAAAACAAAAAAAGCGGGACGATGGTTAGAAAAACAAGGGATATTAGATACCGCAGGTTTTCTTTATTGGGAAGCCGGATACTACAAAAGGGCTATTTGGCTGTGGTTGAAATGGATGGATAAATTATCAGACAAACCCCAAGAAAAATCTGTTTTCTTCAATAAAATTATCCAACAAATCTATAAAGATGGTATTCACAATATTCCTGATGCATATAAAAAATCTTTACTCGAACCGTTAAGCCAACAAATGATTTTAGAAAAAAGGTATGACCTTGCTATTGATTTGTTAAAAAACTGTGGTGAACACCAGAAAGCCCAGTTGTTGATACAGCAGTTAACGAAAAAATAAAAGTCATCCAATTAGTACACAATTCTGTTCCTGACTCGACTGTATGAAATCCAAAACTTCCTCAAACGGTCAAGTATCTTTTCATCAAAAACTATGGGAGAAAAAACTGCGACTTGATACAATTGCGTAATTTCTTCTATTTCTTCCCGTAAGACTTCCAGACTTTGTGGTAAATTTTGCAAGAATTCCAACGGGGTTTCATTAAGTTTTTTGGGCACACCTAAATCTTCTGCAAGAGCACAAAGAGCCAGATAAGCATATTCTATATGTTCATTAGGATTAAAAGTCTTACTCATCTCAGGATGTGATAAAGAATTTATAAATTTGATTGACTTAGACCTACTGATGGGAACACTTTTTCTAAATTTCAATTGCTTAGGTCTCCCTTCAATAAATCTTTTCAACCATTGAAATCCTATCCTCCCTTTCTGAATAGACATTTTCAGCCATTGAGTAAATAGCTTCTTGAATGCTTGAAATGCTACCCAAATACAAACAACAATCAAAACGGTAATGACCCCATATCCCAACTTTTGAAGTATCATTTGTTGTTGCCAGATTTCAATAGGAGTTGCTACCACAGGATTTAACTGAAATGTACTTCCTCTTACCCATGGGTCTGCTTCATGTTCAGCCACATAAATCGGTTTGGGAAGAGAGGGCAAAGGAAGAAATGCAGAGCCTACCATAGCAACGATAATAATGAATATCCCTAATACTACCCATGTAACACCCAACAGCGAAGGAACTGAAACTTTTCGTACTTTGTAATATTCCCTAAGCCCCCCTAAACTTGTCATAACAAGAAGAAGACATGCGGAAAAAACATACAACACAAGATAAAACCACCCTGCATTAACCATTTGTTGCCCACCATTTACAAGGATACGGAGTCCCAAAGAAAATATTCCCATAACAGGTATGCTAAAAAACAATATCGATATGCCTGCAGGAATTTTTGATAACCTGTCCCCAAATCCCATAATATTGAATGTTATATCCTTTGCCGATGGGTCTTTAAATGTTAATTGTGTTGGGTCGACGGATTCTAATTCATAAAATAAATCAGGACCCTCTGTTTTTTTTACTCTTTGTGATTTCTGTCGTCTACTTTTTTCAACGGCTTTACTCAAACTTCGGGTAATTCCTATCTCACCCGCACTTATATTCTCATCAATACAACATTCATAAGTTATTCTATTCGTTAGCCACCATAAAAAGATCACTACCCCCATATTAGACAAAAAAGCCAAAAAATTATTTCCTGTAACAAGGTTATATATTACAGAACCTGTCCCATACATTGATGTACTAACTACAACATACAAACTTATTGCCAGACCTAAACCAAAACCATATATTACTCCATCTTCCGCGCTTTCCGTTGCAAATATTCTGTTAACAGCCACAATTCCTAATACAAAGGAAAAAACGACAAACCTCAAATTACTATCATTCACTGCTGTATATATATATCGAACATCCAGTAAAAAAAAGACGATTGACCATAACAAAACCAAGATTAAAAAAGGATTAATAAAACTAAGAAGTGTATCTGTAAGAGTCCAACTTGCTTTAAATTCAATTTCTTCGGTTCTCTTACTTTTGATTTTTACATCTAAAAAATCTTCCCGCACAGGAATCCGGGGAGTTGGAATTTCCCCTCCCATCTTATTCTTAGAGAGTTCTTCCTTTTTTTCATCCCATGACAAACTACCATCTTCCATCCACTCTGGGATTTTCATTGTTAAACTCCAATTTTCTGTGGGGCAATATAAAACAAATCTTGTTCATGCTGTATATGAAACATAGATATCTCTAATTTTCCTAATTTGATAATGGCTTCTTGATAAGCATTGTCATCCTTAATAATAAAAATATTAATAATAAATCCTCTTGCTTTCATATTCTCAATTATTTCTGCAAGGTCATCAGAAACCTGAGGAACTACCAATACAAGGGCGTTATCTCTCGGAATTCGAGGGGCCATCATCTGTAAAAGATAGGTCATATTTACATGTTTACTCGGGATAATCCTTGCAAGATTTTCCAATATTTTTTGCAATTGTAATGGAGACCTTCGTGTAGGAACCATTAGCGGGCAAATATGTTCAGGATGTATTTCTTCAATGAGTTTATTAATCAATTCGTCACGATCAAGAGAAGTTTCTCGCTCTCTATTATATTTTGCTGTATCACTGGCATCAAGACCATTTGTTACTAACCCCACAGGTTCCCCTGAAAGAAAAAGAAGATATGCAATAGATGATACGGTTGTAATTGCTAATTCCATTCGTTCTTCTCTTGTTTGAGGAAGGTAGTTATCCTCAAACATATCTAAAACAAGAGTTGCACCTAACACCGTAGCAGGCTCATAAGTTTTTACCTGTAATTTACCTGCCTTTGCAGATACTTTCCAATGAATTGATTTTATAGGATCTCCGGGGACATATTCTCGTATTCCATAAATTCGTGTTGGGTCTTCATAAATCTTATGCGACACTCTCACCGGACCATGAGGTCGGCGGGTAGATACTTGAAAACTTTTTATATATACCACAGTGGGTAAGACAGTAACATATTCCTGTTTATTATCTGTTCTAAATCGCCTCTGGAACCCAAAAAAATCCCCTGTTTCTAACATTAAAGGCCCTACTTTATGATAACCCCGTCTGGGGAACCGTAATCTGTAGGAAAGAGTAACCATCTCATCCGGCATAAGTATTAAAAACCGGGCATAAGCACCTATACATTCAGCCCCCGGTGGAGTAATATCCTCTATATACAGCCATGGAACAGGTAACCAGAATTTATTATGCACAAAAACATTTACTTCAACTTCCTGACCTTCATTAATTACTAAAGGACCTACCATCCGATCACAATCGACAACTTTTAACCACAACCTGTTTAAAAAATCTGATATTAAAAATACTATCAAAAACACATAGATTGCATAGACAAAATATACACTTTGGAATAAGAATCCTAATAACAAGAGAAATAGGGATAAAATTAACCAAAACAGTTTTGATACAATATGATTTCTATCTTGCATTTTTATTCATATTTTTTTGACATAAAACATTAAAATCCATAATAATTGTTAAATATTCTTTCATTATAAGCAAAAAAAAATCAAAAGGAATTAAATGGAATAAAATAAACTTGTATAAGGAGACAAAAAATGAGTCAAGAAATAAAACCCACAAAACTATTTGTAGGTAGTTGTGTAGCACTGATTGCAACGGCAATGACTTTTGCTGTATTAAGTGCTATTATGAATCCTTTAAAACAACAATTTCTCCTAACCAATGAACAAGCAGGCTGGATAGGTGGAGCTGGATTATGGGGATTTCCTATATCTATCTTAATTTTCGGCCCCCTTTGCTCTGTATTAGGGATCCAGTTTTTACTCCGTCTTGCTTTTGTCTTTTTTGTTAGTGGT
>CAKZKR010000105.1 GCA_937124615.1 uncultured bacterium | reverse complement strand
AAAACTAGAAGAATTAAAAACAATTCCATAAATAGATACATTAAATAAAATGAAAGAAAATAACAGAAAAAATAAAGATTGGGTAATTCTGGCATGGATACTTATTCTTGCCTCCTGTTTACGAATTATCTATCTATGGCAAATTATAGATGCTCCAGATTTTATAGCTCTTCGTCAGGATTTAGATGTTCAGGATTACCAGGCAAGGGCCATGTTATCCGGAGATTGGACCGTCCGGGAAGGAGTTTCTGACCCACACATACCCACTACCCCTTATTATCGTCCTCCAGGGTATCCCTATTTTTTAGCAGTAGTCTACTGGTTGTTTGACGGTTCCTTTTTGGCTCCTCGACTTATTAATATTCTTCTGGGACTTATCCACATAGTTCTTATATTTTTCTTAACTAAAACAGTCTTTGACCGAGTCGCGGGGATATGTGCTTCTTTCCTTGTTGCCACTTATTGGGCTTTCATTTACTATGAAGGTGAAGTCAATGACCCTGCACTATTCGTTTTTCTTGTGCCTTGCATTTTGCTTTTGATTTTCTACGCCAACAGAAAGGATTCTATTCTACTATCCTTCTTTTCCGGATTACTTATCGGCATATATGCCATTATGAGACCTAACATCCTGTCTTTTATTCCGTTTGTAGCACTTTGGTTTTTGTTTATCTTTTATAAAAAACAAAAAGTTACTAAAAGTTTCCTACACATTCTTTTATTGATTATAGCCGTCCTTACAATAATCACCCCTGTAACGGTTCGAAATTACCTTGTATCAGGGGAATTTGTCCCCATATCTACTTATTTTGGCGAAAATCTACTTATAGGGAATAGCAAGGATGCCGATGGAGTTACCCCATGGTTGCCTTACCTTCAAGAATTAGAAGGAACGGGAAATTGGTCCGTTTGGCACTATGATAATGTTGTAAAAGGACTGGGAAAATCTTTGGGTAGGAAAGTTACACATTCAGAGGCTTCAAATATCTTTGCCAAAATGGCAATAGACTATATTATCCATCACCCCTGGGAAACATTTTTATTAACCTGTAAAAAGGCCATTTTATTTTGGAGTCCTCAAGAGATAACCGAAAACAAAGTTGTAGAAGGAGAAAGAAAACACTATCCCCCTTTAAAATATATGCCTCGTTTCCCTCTCGTTTTAAGTTCATTCCTATTAGGCTTATTTTTCCTGATTTATAATATCAAAAAGAAAAAACTATCTAATATAAATGTTTATTTGCTTTCACTAATCCTTCTATTTATTCTGAGTTACTTTGCATCTTTTCTACCCTTTTTTGTAAATGCACGAGCAAGGGTGCCTATTTTAGGTTTGATGTTTGTTATCGGAGGATATGCTTTTTCTGAGATGAGAAGATATTTAGAAGAGAGAAGGTTTCTTAACGCATTTATAAGTATCCTTGCATTATCTGGAATCTTTTTTATAACACATATGGATATTATTCCCTATAAACCTGACATGTGCAGATGGCACTATGACCGAGCCGATTCTTTTCTTCGTGTAGGCAGAGTGGACGAAGCCTTAAAGGAAGTTCATGCTTTAATGAATCAGCCAGAACGACCGATGACTTACATGCCATTCCGATTGGGACATGCCTTTGCAAAATTAAATTACACTGAATTGGCTATAGATTTATTACGACTTGCATTCAGTCCTGACCCGTCTGAACAACATCCCATGTATAGAGAAGATTTACATTATCACATCGGAGCTTTGTTAATTAAATTAAAAAAATATGACGAGGCTTTACAGGAGTTTAATGATGCCCTTTCAATAAATCCCAAAGACCCAAGAGTCCATAATGACTTAGGAGTAATCTACAAGGAACATAACGACTTTCCAAAGGCCGAGTATCATTATAAGTATGCCATCGAGATAGAATCCGATTTCATTCTCGCAATAGTAAATCTTACTGAGTTATATTTGCAACAAAAGAAATACGAACCAGCAATCGAGTTATTGGAAAAAAGTTTGAACATTAATCCGAATAACCCGGAACTGCTTTATAATCTGGGTTTTGTCTACCATAATTCAGAAAAAAAAGAAAAGGCCGTTCAATACTACACAAAAGTGTTATCATTAATTCCTGACCACCCCAATACACTTAACAATATCGCTCTGATTTACATAGAAGACAACCAATGGAAAAAGGCAAAAGAAACTTTACAACAATGTATTATACATAATCCCCATTTCACTCTTGCTTACGCCAATTATGGAGATATTCTCTACACAGAAAACCAATTGGAAGAAGCCTTATATTATTATGATAAAGGACTCGAAACGAACACAAACCATATCGGACTTTGTATTGCTTTGTCAACACTATATTCTGAAATGAAAAAATTTGAAAAAGGAATTACAGAGTTGCATGAACTGTTAAAAATATATCCCCAATCAACAAATCTATGGTTAACTTTGGGAAACATTTACAAAATGAATAAAATATATAATGAGGCAATTAATAGCTATAATAGAATTCTAAATATTGACAGTTCCCTTTTTGAAGCATATAAAAATTTATTAGAAATTTATATCTATGAGGGGAATGAAAGCACAGCATTAGAAACTCTGGAAAAGGCAAAACAGAATATTAAAAACCCTGAACAAATAGAAAGTCTGTTATCAGTTATTACAGGTTATAAGAAAAAACAGGAAATGGATAGTCAATGACACAGAACGACGAGATAGAATTGAGTATTGTATTGCCTTGTCTAAATGAAGAAAAGACTATCGTGGATTGTATAAAAAAAACCCACGAGGTGTTGAAAGAGAAAAACATTAATGGAGAGATTATTGTTGCTGATAATAATTCTACAGATAATTCTCCTATTCTTGCAGAGCAAGCGGGTGCAAGATTGGTTCGAGTAACAGAACCTGGCTATGGAAACACACTCCGCAAAGGGATTAAAGAAGCAAAAGGAAATTTCATCATTTTTTTTGATTCGGACTTGTCTTATGACCCCAAAGACATTCCTTTGTTATTGGAAAAACTACGGGAAGGTCATCCTATTGTTTTGGGTTCTAGGAGAAAAGGAAAAATTGACAAGGGCTCCATGCCGTGGCTACATCGGTATATAGGCACTCCCATTATGACCTTACTTGCGAATATCCTCTTTGGAACAAAAATCTCCGACATCAACTCTGGCATGAGGGGAATGACTCGTAATGCCTTCGATACTCTGGACTTACACTCAGAAGGTATGGAATTTGCTTCCGAAATGATAGCTAAAGCACACTGGACGAAAACAGAAATAACAGAGGTTCCTATCCATTTTCACTGTGACCAGAGAGGAAGGCGTCCCCATCTACATTCGGTTCGCGACGGTTGGAGACACCTTCAACTCATGTTTCATTATTGTTCAATTAACTGGTTTATTATACCGGGTTTTTCGCTATTAGGAGTTTCATATCTTATCTTCATAATATTGCATAATATAACAAATATATATCTATCGTTTTTTATTTCACTGTTAACGAACATCGCTGCATCACAAATTCTTTTAATTGGGGTTATTGCCCAAGGAAGGGTACGCGGTTCAAAATTCAGATACATACCCTCCAAATATCTATCTTTCCTTTTTAAAATAATTCGAGTTGAAAAAGGAATCCTTTTAGGTTTAGGAATATGTATCTTGGGAATTTCCCTAATCTCATATTCTCTAAATTTGAAAACAGATATGCCTCCTCTTGATATAAAGATGTTTTTCTGGGGAATATTGTTCCTAATTCAGGGAGTTCAAGTTTTATTTAGTTCTATTTTAATTGGTCTCTTTGGAATTCGTGTATCCGAAGAGGAAGAATTTTTTAGAAAATGATGTTCATTATCAGAGTTATAATATCTATATGAGACATGTTGTATTTGTAATGCCTCCATATCCCTATTCCCGATCTATTGGACAACAGGAAGGGAAAAGACAAATAGGCTTAATGCCTCCTTTAGGGGTGGGATATCTTACTGCATATTTGGAACAGACAGGAGTATATCAATGTAGTTTCGTAGATGCCGTTGCAGAAAGATTATCCATAGAAGAAACCGTCTCAAAAGTTTTGTCATTAAAACCTGATATTATAGGGATTTCATCTTTTACCACATTCTTACTCAATTCTGCCTACGAACTTGCAAAAAAATTAAAACAGGAAAATACTTCGATCCCATTACTCATGGGGGGGCCTCATACAACATCTTTCGGAGAACAAGTATTAAAAGACTGCCCATATATAGACTATGTCATCCCGGGTGACGCAGAAGTTCCGTTGTTTGAATTATTGGAACAAATTTATACTGGGAAAGCACCAACTGATGTAAGGGGAATAATATATAAAAATGAAAGAGGAGAAATTGTGGACACAGGGTGTTCTGTCCCGATAGAGAATCTGGATATTTTGCCTTTTCCAGCAAGACATATCTATAATCACAAATTATATGAACCCTTACCCAGCCTAAGCCCCAAAAGACCCGCTATGTCTTTGATTACAGCACGGGGTTGTCCTTGGGCTCGATGCAAATTCTGTTATCAAGGGGGGAAATACGCTTCTCCATTTCGTAGAAGGTCACCGGAAAATGTTATTAACGAATTAAAGGATTTAATTAATCAATATCATGTAAAAAGTATCGTGTTCTGGGATGATAATTTTTGTATTGATTCCGAATGGATACATAAATTCTGCGAATTACTAAAACAAGAGAAAATTCGATTAGATTGGTCTGTGTTATCTCGAGTAAACACAGTAACCTCTCAGATGTTAAAGGAAATGGCAGAAGTCGGTTGCTACAGTATCCAGTTTGGGATTGAGTCAGGAAATGAGAACATCCTAAAACTTATTCGGAAAGGTCACACATTAGAGCAATGTAGAAATGCAGTTCGTTGGGCAAAATCTGCCGGTATGGAAACCAGGGCTTTTTTTGTATTGGGATTTCCTACTGAAACACCTGAAATGAGTGAAGCAACCATTCGGTTTGCATGCGAACTCAATATCGACTATGTTGTTTTTTTCTCTTATTATGTGGCACCCGGCACATTGCTCGCTGAAATAGCCATGAAGGAAGGACAATGTTTTGAATTTGTTGGACAACATTTACCTTCATACCTTCCCAATACTTACCCTGATTTAGAAACATTAACTAATAAAGTACAGTCCGCTTATCGAAGATATTACCTCAGACCGAGATATTTTGCTCGAACAATTGCGAGGACCGTTCGTCGTCCACATCATATAAAGAATCAAATTAAAGCCTTCAATTATTGGTTTAAATTAAGTGTAAAGAATTGGACAAGTAAAATAAATCTAACTGCAAAAACATAGAAAAGGATAAATAGTGAAGACAAAAGGATATTTTTATTTTCTTTTGATATGGATATTCTCACTTGTATTTTCTAACGAAAGTGGGTTTTCTCAGGAAATATACAATATGGAAGATCAACGAGAAATATTCATTGATAAAAAACTGATAGATAAATTCGAAAATGTTACCATCAAATTATGCGAACCAATTCCTGCAGAAAAAATACTTTTTTTTGATAAACCATGGGAGGGAAAGTTTTGCGGATATATAACACTTATTTACGATAAAGGTACATACCGCCTTTATTATAGGGGACTTCCCGTTTCAAAACAGGATGGGTCGGTTTCAGAGGTTACTTGTTACGCTGAAAGTAAAGACGGTATCCATTTTACAAAGCCTTCGTTGGGATTATTTGAAGTATCCGGGACTCGTGATAATAATGTTATTCTTGCTAATGACCCACCTTTCTCACACAATTTTGCACCATTTATAGATGAGAAACCCGACATTCCCAAAGAGGAAAGATATAAGGCTGTAGCCGGAACTTTTGAAAGCGGATTGTTTGTTTTTGTCTCTGCTGATGGGATTCATTGGAAAAAAATATCTGACAAACCAATTCTAAAAGGGGAAAAATGGCAAGACTATGCTTTTGACTCTCAGAATGTAGTTTTCTGGTCTGTCTCTGAACAGAAATATATCTTATATTTTCGGACATGGAACGGTCCAAATGATGAATATCGTTGGGTTAGCCGGACTACCAGTTTGGATTTTCTAAATTGGGAAAAACCGATGATAATGGACAAAGGAGATGCACCCTGGGAACATATATACACAAACCAAACAGCACCTTATTTCAATGCTCCTCATATTTATATTTCGTTGTCTGCTCGATTCGTTCCCGGATGTAAAGTATTATCAGACGAAGAAATAAAATCCATTGGAGTGGATATGGATTATAGCCATGATTGTTCTGATGTTATATTGATGAGTAGCCGAGGCGGAAATATCTATAACAGATATTTCTTAAATGCCTTTCTAAAACCGGAATACCCCCTTGAGAACTGGGTTTCGAGAACTAATTACCCCGCACTTGGAATTGTTCCTGCAAACGATTATCAAATGGCTTTCTATATCCATAAAAACTATGCTCAAGACACAGCCCATATTCAACGATATTTACTCCGTATAGACGGTTTTTCCCCTCTTTCCGCAGGATATGAAGAAGGCTATATTACAACAATACCTCTGACCTTTAAAGGGAATAATCTATATTTAAATTTTGCCACTTCTGCTGTCGGATATGTAAATACAGAGATTCAAGATAAAGAGGGGATACCTATTTCAAAATATGAATTTGACAATTCGATAATGTTAAAAGGAAACAGAATAAACTATAAAGTATCATGGAAGGATACGGACGACCTATCGCAACTCCAGGGATTACCCATTCGAATATCATTCAAGATGAAAGATGCAGATATATACGCAATACAATTTAAGTAAGGAAGGGTGGATGTATGTTTTATCTTTTTCTATCTCTTTCTTGCTTACTTATTCAACAGAACAATGGTATTCAACCTCCTTTCTATAAAGACAAATCTGATTTGCTCTATTACATCGATAATTCAGAAAACATTCATAAGGTTAATACATTAGAAGAGTGGAGTATAAGAAAAAAACACATTCTTCAAAACATGCTTCTTGTCATGGGACAATTACCTTCCCGTATCCAACTACCCCCTTTAGATATAAAATATGAAACCACAGAAGATATGGGCACCTACTGGAGAAAGAAAATATGGTTCAATGCAGAGGAAAATGATCGATTGCCTGCTTACTTGCTTGTCCCTAAAAACATAAAAGAGAAAAGACCTGCAATAATCTGTTTGCATCAAACCATAGACATAGGCAAAGGGAGTCCCGTAGGTATTGGCGACCATAAAAATCGACATCTCGCAAAGGAACTTGCAGAAAGGGGATATATCGTGCTTGCTCCCGACTACCCTGGATTTGGCGAGTATAAAATAGATGTTTACGCGATGGGATATGCAAGCGCAACGGCAAAAGGGATTGGCAACCACCAACGCTGTATTGATTTACTCCAGTCGCTGGATGAGGTCGAACCCACAAAAATTGGGGCAATTGGACATTCTTTAGGAGGACATAATACCCTTTTTTTAGGTGCTTTTGACAACAGAGTTAAAGTCATGATAACCAGTTGCGGGTTCACCAGTATGAAGAAGTACTATGGGGGGGATTTAAAAGGTTGGTCTCACAAGGGGTATATGCCCTTAATACAAGAAAAATATCAAACAAATCCCGACTTACTTCCCTTTGATTTTACTGAGATATTAGGACTACTTGCTCCTCGCCCTGTTTTTATTAATGCACCTTTGCACGATGATAATTTTGAGGTTTCAGGTGTAGATGACTGTGTTAACGCTGCCAAAAAAGTATACGAATTATATAAATCAGAAAGAAATCTGAAAGTTGTTCATCCTGACTGCGGACATGATTTCCCTCCTGAAATTCGTGAAGAGGCCTATCGTTTTTTAGACAAGCACCTAAATTGGACACTCAAATAAAAGTTAATTCTTATTTCTTAATTTAGCAATTAGATACTCTTCAAAAAAGTCTTCAACAAACACATCTCTCTTTTTTAATATATAGTACTCCCCCAATGCCTTTTGATAATCTTTTTCTATAAAAATATAGTCAAGCAAATCCTTCCATAAACGATACGTACCCTCTTCACAAGTTAGCACTGAGTAAAACCATTGTTGCGATTCTTCCTCTCTATTCTGGGACAATGATATAACACCTAATGCAATTCTCGGGAGTGCAAGATCCGGGTAGATTTTAACTATATGCTGAAGTTTCTCTACTGCAAGTTCTATATTCCCATCCACAGAAGTCATAATAGCATCAAAACATAGATATGCCAATTCCAAATCCTTATCCAACTGAATCGCCTTTTTAAGAAAAAACTCTTTATACTTTGGTCCAATACTTCTTTGGCTTATCTGATAATATCGCAAAGACGATAGATAATTAGAAATATCCTCATTGTTTTTAAGGGCACGATAAAGGTTTTGATATTGTAATTTCTTCAATGGGTCTTTATTCATCCATTCTTCAATCAGCTGAATGGCACATTCTCTATGACCTGTTTCTACATTGGAAAGTATTAAGTCGGATACAACAAACTTAAACGACTCATTTTCTTTATCTCTCTCCTCAAAAAACATATTATTATTTTCATTGAATAATATTTCATAAACGCGGATAGGTTCTATACCTAAAAAATCATAAGTTTTGTAATCTACTTTGTTATCCATAAGTAGTTTCTCTATCTCTGTGGACCCCGGTGTATCAAAATAAAAAGATACATAAACAAACCATATTTTATTAGCAAAGCACTTACTCTCTTCTTGAAATAATTCTTGAACTACTAACTTTAGGGTATCTATATTTTCCACAAAAGAGACCGGAATCCGCTTATCTTTCAAATTATATGTAAAAACATCACTATTAATAGCATGATATACAAAAACAGGAGACCTAAACATTTCTGTCAATTGTTGTTTTTCCAAAAACTGTGCGGTTTTTTGCCAATTTGTTCTTTGAGGTCCTGGAAGTGTTATGTAGAGTTGGTAGCAAAATATCCCTATCAAAATACACAAAAGAATCTTATACAAATATTTGTTTTTATCCAACTCTATTAAATAGCCATATAGCAAATATAAAGCGAGGCTACTATATAGCGTGTATCTTGGAAAAATACATGGCCTCCACAAAACCGAAAGAATGTAGAGAAATAAGGGGGGGATTAACACAAATAAAATCAAAAGGGTAATTTTACTATTCAATTCATCTTTCCGAGTAATGCGAACGACATATACACAACAGATAAAAACCACCATCATCGAAATAATTAGTAATAAAAAATCTACAAAAGGATGTAGGTTAACCAACCATCCCGGGAGCGCCTCCTTTACTATCCGGACTTGATAAGTCATTCCAACGGCATCATCGGCAAATATGTCTCCTAGCAATTCATATATCTTGGGGAGATGAAACCATGTGGACTGCTCCGGAGAGTAGTATTTTATTTTCATTACATAGATTATAGAAGGGATAGAAATAACTATCTGAACAATTGGGATAAAATATCTTTTATATCTGTCCCCCTTAGGAATAAAAAACATCCATATCATTTCAACAGCAACAATAATAATTGCAAACGGATGAGTCCACAAAAGAAGTAGGTTTACAACACTCAGAAATATCAAGTATCTTTTTTTACTCTCTTCTGAACAAAGAATTAGAAAATAAATAGAAAGGACAAATAAAAATGTTAAAAGAACATACATCCGAATCCCCTGAGCAAAAAACCTATGTATTGGCGATAAGGCAAACAATAACCCTGCCAACAAGCCTATTCTTATGGAATAGAGTCTTTTGCCCAATAAAAACAAAATAGGAATTACCGCTACACTTATTAACAAAGAAAATAACCGTAATCCAATGACAGTTGAAGAAACATAGTGCCAGAATAGATATTCAAGAACATAGTAAACAGGCATTGTAGCAGGGTCATACAGCGGGTTAAGAAACAAAAACTCTCGTAATGAAGATGCATGGATGTGCATCAAACTGGAATATTCATCCCACCAAACAGATTCATCAGAAATTCTATAAACACGCAACCCAATAGCCAAAAAAACTATTAATATGCTATAAACAAATGTCCTAAAATTGCTTTCTTTGCCTCTGATGGTACTTTCCACAGTATAGCCTTAATTTGCGAGTGATCTCAGAGATATTTACTCACAGTTTAGCAATTAGGAGCACCCGAATTCCATAGACCTTTCGTAGCACGATGAACAAAAATAGGAATGTAATAAGGTAAAAGGAGAGGCTTTGGATAACTTCTTAATAAACGATATAAACGGACAGGGTCCGCATAAAATCTCTTCATTGCTTTTCTCTGATACGCAAACAAAACCTCATCCGGCAGGTCTGTCAAATTGACATTCATTGCTGATAAATCCATATTGTTATAATTTAATTTTTCAAGTTTTTCGGGACGGTTCTCCTTTACCCATTCAAATAGAGGCGTTCCGGGAAAAGGGGTTACATTAAAGAAACTGGCGGTATGAAACCGGGATTTACATGCAACAGCTATTGTCTGCTCTAACTCTTCTTCTGTTTCTGTTGGAAAACCCATCATACAAAAACCAGTGATATAGATATTCTTTTTCGCTGTGATTTCCACAGCCTTTAAAAATTTTGGAATATCTAACCTTTTACATGTAAATTTTTGAAGTCGGGAAGAACCTGTTTCTAACGAATAACCACATAAATATGTTCCAATCGAATGTATAGCATCTATAACTTCTTGTGTGACTATATCTCCACGAATAGCGGTTGGAAATGCAACCTCTGTCTTTAATCCTCTTTTGTGTATTAGTTCCACAATGTCGATAACGCGTTTAGGATTAAAATTAAAATTGTCATCTAAAAATTCAAAATCGGCAATATTATATTTTTTCCCAAAATATTCTATTTCATCTACAACCCTCTCAGCAGAATGCATCCGAATCTTTTTACCAAAAATTGAATGGCACCACATACATTGATATGGGCACCCCCGACTACTAACAAGTGAAACATATTTTCTTCTAACAATAGGGGCAATTGATTGATGCTTCCAATAACGAGGTAAATCTATCAAATCATAAGCAGGAAAGGGTAATTCGTCTAGATTTTCAATCATAGATAATAGCCCCGAATTTGCAATTATTTCTCCCGCGTCATTTTTCCAATATATTCCATCTATTTTTTGCAACGACTCTTTTTCCGGAAAACTTTCTACAATTTGTTTTAATGCAATTTCTCCTTCCCCTGGAACTAATATGTCTATGTCTATATCCTTGAAGACATCCTTTCGAACAGCAGAAGCATGTGGCCCTCCTACAATAAGCCACGCGTTAGGACAGGCCGTTCTTATCATAGGAACAAACGAGGGTAATAAATACGCAAAAGTAGTTAATGTCGATATACCAATAATATCAGGATTATATTGTTGTATCCACTTGCATAATACTTCTAAAGAGCAATTTTCCAGTCTCTGATTGATAATAAATATATCAATATTTTTCAGTTCCCTGCGAAGATAGGCGGAAAGATATAAAAGTCCCATAGGTGGTGTGGCTAATGGATATAAAGGCCTTCGTAAACCCAAATTCACTAAAAATATTTTCTTTTTCTTCATTTACTAAAACCTAACTGATATAAAATTATATGCCAAATTCAAAAGAAGTTTCAGATCGTATGGAAAAATTTTTCGTAAGTATGTTCTGGTATCGCATGAAACTTGCATAAAATCCACACAAACCATTTAAATTTTTTAAGTAATGGATAATAAGAAGGATAATCAGTAAAATATTTATTAGGAGCCCTTATGATTGCCTCGAATTCCTCCCTATCCAAGCCTTGTTTTCGTAGGCAATGTTCAATCCTTTCCTCATTTTCAAAAAAAGGTACTTCTTTCAATGCATTTAAAGCCGATTCTCGTGAAATAACTCCTGTTCTAACTTTAGCTGATAACTCGACTACTCTCCAATCAAAGCCAAATTTTCTTCGAGCATAGTAATAAACCAAAGCAAACAACTCGTTATCTAAATGATGTTGACCTGTGTCTTGCCAACCAAACTTTTCCGTTAACAATTTTTCGATTTTATCTCCTGTATCGTCATAATAGTTTGTTATATTAATAACCCGGATTCCTTTCCATAATACCCAATAAACCATATCCCATAAATCTACATTCTTAAAATGCTTCAAGGGAATTTTACAATAGTTATCAATAATAGCACGGGTATATTTTCCATCGATATAGTTCCATTTTAGAGGAGTTATCCCCTCTTCGCGAAAAGAATGGCTCAAAATTATATATCGAACATTTTCCATAACAGCGGTATCGTACAAACTTCTTGCAATCCCAATATCATCTGTTAGGTCAATATAAGGGACACAGGCTCTAATAGTAGCACTCGTCAGTTCTCGGGATTCAGGCCAATCCATAATAATAGTATGCAATTCAACATCCAATTTATCGCAAAGTTTAGCAAGATTGGTTTTTGCTATCTCGGAATCCCAACCATTATCAAAATGAACAGCAAGGGGGCGTAATTTCATAATTTCCTTGACATAATATAAACAATAAGAAGTGTCTCTGCCCCCACTAACCCCCACTACACAATCATATTTTTTATCTTTCCCTTCTTTTCTTATCTTCTCTGCAATTTTTTGTAGTATTAGAGCCCCTTTTTTACCAATTGGAAATCGATTATTCAAGTTATCATGAATATGACAAAAATTACATATTCCTTGCCTGTCCAAATTAACTCCAGGAATAGAGGTATCCATAACACATCGGTTACATAATACTTTCTCTCCTTTTTGTTGACTCATACTTATTCCATCTTTTTCATAATCGTGATAGTTCTATATCAATATACTTCTTAGGGTCTCTTTTACGGACATGTTGTGACTCAAAATGTTCCAGTAATTGCTCTTCCGTGGGGTATGTTATCAAAACTGTTTTTCGGGCCCCATAAAAAAGGAAAAACGCTCCACAAGCCACAGCGGAAGCTCCACTTTTGTAAAATGCATCCGCTAAATCCTTTACAGAACCAGCACCACCACATGCAATAACAGGAATCTGCACATTATCGGTAATCATCTTTATCAAATCCAAATCATACCCCTCAAGAGTTCCATCTCTATCTATACTCGTAATCAATATCTCCCCTGCTCCTTCTGCTTCGGCTTTTATCGCTAACTCTACAGGACTTAATCCTGTTTCTTTCCTTCCGCCATGTGTAAATACTTCATATTTGCCATCAATTTGACGGACATCAATAGATACTACAATACACTGACTTCCAAACTGTTCTGCTGATTTTTGTAACAAGCCGGGAACCTCAATAACAGAAGTATTCAGAACGACTTTATCGGCCCCAGCATTCAAAAGTTCTCGAATAGTAGGTATATCCCGAATCCCTCCTCCAACGGTAAAGGGCATAGATGTCTCTGCTGATATTTGT
>CAKZKR010000104.1 GCA_937124615.1 uncultured bacterium | reverse complement strand
ATTATGATTACGAGTTCGCAAAGTTTGCGATGCCGGGGAATTGGAATCCTAAGGACATAGCAAAGTTTTCTGCAGTGCGTGAGGCAAGTTTTATAGAAATTAATCATTTTAAAGATTCAGAAGGAAATTCATTTCTTCCTGGGGTTCAAATATACCCTATCCGGGGGACATACAGAGATGGTATTGCCGGAGTGAATCGTTCTTTGAATTATACAAGACTTATTCCATATATTCATATAACACATACAGGGGAGCCTGTCTGTGACCTTGTAGGGAGAATGGCTATCTATATTGAAGATGAGAGTAAAAAGGTAAACTTGAATATAGCAGGGGGACATTTCCCTATAGATTTTAATTTTTCTAATCCGAATCCATTACTTGCTGGGAAGTTGAGAAGAACTTATTTTATCCCAGGGATTTCATCTCAATGGTTAATAGGCTATGGATTAGAAACTCGATTCCTCCCTGATATGGGAGTTATCCGTGCACGGAAGTTGTGGAATTTGTTGACAGGCGCTCCCGGTGGACAAATTGATAGTAGCCAATCCAATTACATTCTTAATATAAATTCAAATGCTTTGTATTACGATGTGGCTTTTCCGGGATATGGTGTTGTAGATGATAATGCAAATGCTTTTCTCTTATTTACAAATGGGTTGGATGATGATGGTGATGGGGTAATCGATAACGGTGTTAATGATATGTTGGGAATTCTGGAAGGTATTGACGAACCGGGTGAGTTTCAGTATATATTGCCTTATTTAAATAAATTGGCAGAGAGAGACCGTATTGACAATAACGCTAATAACAATATCGATGAAAGTGGAGAGTTAGGGGATAGAATTATAAGCACACTGGACCAAATCGGTGAATTGTCGGATTATGGGGAGCCAGGTTCTAAATCGTTCGAAAAAATAAAACCGACAATAACAACAATGGGTTTATCGAAAAATAGTCAAATTCGGAAATTTGGTACTTCTTTACGAGGTATTAATCCGGTTAATATCAATTATGCACCCCCCCAGCAGATGGCCTCTGTATTATTTTTATCTGAAAAGCCTGTTTCCAGTATAAATACAATTTCATGGAGGATGCCGATGGCAGAGGATGCGTATCATTTCGCCGAAGGACTCCGTAGTTACGAATATGAATGGGATACATGGTTTGGAGCCGACAGAGAAGAAGTAGGATTCTTGTTTTATTTTGATGATGGAACAAACGACCCAATATCTGCAATTAATTCTACTACTAATTATGTATTTCCTGTTGATGCGGTATTGAAGACGATGCAATTAGCCGTTAATTTAACAGATCTGCGTGATACCGACACTGCACAAACAAGACTGACCACAGAGAAAGTTCCGGACCCTTTGACTGCAGTGGAAAAACAAGTATATTTACCCAGTCAGAATATAAACTCTTTATCTCCCTATGAGAAAAAATATAATACTCCTAATTTTCCGCTTCGTGAAATAGAGCAGTATGTAAAAAATACGCTGGGTGAATTTAATATGGATTGGATAATAAACGACTATTGGTGGGCTGAACGAGTTTTTAATGGGGTTAATAGCGATGAAACACCTATGAGAGACCTTCGCTCTATTAGTTATACTGTTGCGGGGGTGGAATCGATTCGGATAACAGAATTGATGGTACGTCCCGTGCGTAGAATGGAATCGGAAGTGCCTGTCTATCAAAATTTGTATAATTTTTATCGTTCTAATTATTCCCCCGGAATCCCGCTTTTTCTAACAGATTTGGAACCTCTAAGCAACCGTTTTGTTG
>CAKZKR010000103.1 GCA_937124615.1 uncultured bacterium | reverse complement strand
CGGTATCAAGTGCCGGTGAAGTTATAAACATCTGATTTTCACTTGAACCGTTATAAGCAGAAATTGCTATTCCTGGATTCCCCGGAGAACCATTGCGGAATTCTCCAATCAAACCACCTATTCGAACCTCGTATAACTCTGATGCCTGGACAATATTTTTCGCAGTAGAAACAGGGATAATCCCCTGTAACACCATAGGGACCCTTATCCCTTTTGGAATTGTATTAGGAGTAATGCTGGTTATTTCCAGTCCCAAATTATAGAGAGATATAATTCCACCTTCTTGAACATTCAAATTTATTTTTTGCATGTCCATTGTGGATGGGATTTCTGTCCATTTATTCTCTTTTTCCACATCATTGGTCAAATAGGTATCCATTAGCGTAGCAGGAAAGGAAAATGCCTTCACTTCCACCCAACTGGGTTTTGAGAGATTTTGTATGCTCATTCTTATCGCGGAAGTCTCCGGCAAAGACAGAACATGATTCTGTCCTTGCTCATCAAAATAAATTAAGTAAATCCCAATAAAACCTATATCCTGATTTACAGTACCGGGTGCTTTATTTGTTGCATCTGTAATCCATGAAGACAGGTCTGTTGCTTTTGAATGCGGGGTTATTGTGTCCACCTGGGCTGAAAGTTCAGTAGAAACATTTACAACTAAATAAGCAGAATTCGCCTGTTGCGGAATAAGACCCAATCCTTTCAATTTCCCGAAAGTAGGAGCTTCAACCTCTACTGTACTTAATGGAAGAACCTTTGTCGTATCACCAGGAACATCCAGATTTAGAACAAACACATTTCGCAAGGCATTATGGACCCACTGATTTGCAACCCACAATTCTCCCACAGATAAAGCATTCCCGAAATCATCAGGCAATCCATTACTATCTGTATCCATTGATGAAGAAACTTCTTCAAGGCGAACCTGTATCGTTTCGGATGAATTATTTGTATCCTCATAAGAGAATACAACTATCGGTTGCGTTTGAACTTTCTGGGCATTTATAAGTCCATAAACAGATATTTCTTGAGAGAAAACCGAACCTGTTATATAAGGATGGAGATTAATATTGCTTTGTCCCGGGATAAGGACGGTATCTGAAAAGACATTACCTATCCATTGTTCATTATTAAAACAAATATCACTCTCATTACAAGCAACAAAAGTAATCGTTTCCGTGGTTGTCTCAGGGTAATCTGCACGAACAGGAATATATATATTTAGTCCGGGGATATTATAACTATCCGCAAGCACTTTTACTGTTTTCCCGTTCATCGGCGAAAATAATTGCAGATTGTTTATATTAAGACTCTTCCGGCTCTGGATAGCATAATCGAGCAATTTTATCATATTTACAGGGGGTTGTGCGGTGTCCCCTGCATAAGACTTTTCCCCTGTAAGCCCTGATAATATAGTTACCATTACAAAAATAATCGGCATTATGAAAGGGATTTTGTTAAACGAAATGAATTTTTTAACAGACATGGCGTTTTCCCTGTATTTTTCTTTCGAATAGTTATACTTATTAAATGTAAAAATGTTTATTTTGGTTCATAAAATTTCCATTGATACATTATACAAAAACAAACAATGAATGTATCATTCCCTGTCGGACAAGTCAGACTTGTCGGACTTACCATATATTTTCCCTTTTTGATTTTTACACATGGTCTCTATAGAATTAATACAAATCATGTTTAAAAACATAGGAGATAGAATATGAAACATTATATATTCGCTTTGTTTTTAATATTTCCTCTCACACAGTTTGCCGATTCTTTTCCTGAGGTCGTATGTGTTAATCCTGAAATATCCATTCAAAAAGTTTTTGGAACCGAAACTCCCGGCGGAAAATACAAGCATCCCGCATCTATTACGGAGCTAGATAATGGCGATCTATATTTAGCGTACTACTGCGGTACGGGCGAGTATGAAGAAGATACAAAAGTATTCGGGGCACGACTACCGAAGGGTTCTGACCGCTGGCAATCCCCTGTAGTTATTGCAGATATACCCTGGCTTGGAGAAGGAAACCCGGTAGTGTGGCAGGGACCGAACGGTATCGTCTGGCTATTCTATGTCGTGCGATATGGCGATACATGGTGCCAATCAAGAATCCATTATAAAATTTCAAAGGATGGTGCAAACACCTGGTCTGACTCGGCTATATTGGCCTTCGAGCCCGGTATGATGGTGCGTTCTCAACCCCTTTTGTTAAATGATGATAAATTCATCCTCCCCGCATATCACGAAAAAGGAGACAACCCTGAGTTCACGGCACCTGATACCAGTTCTGTCTTCTTTATTCAAGATATAAAGACACGCAAATGGACACAGAGTAATTTCGTGCGCTCGCGTATTGGAAATTTACAACCATCCGTTGTCGCTTTGAGTGATACACACCTGCTTGCATATTGCCGTCGGGGTGGAGGTTATGATCCCATATCGGATGGTTTTATTGTCCGGACCGAGTCGTTTGACGGTGGAAAAACATGGACAGATGGCGAGGATACGGAGTTTGTCAATCCGAATGCAGCCATTGACCTCATTAAACTAAAAAATGGACATCTCTTACTGTTCTTTAACGATAACCCCGGTGATAGGAATCCCCTTTCTGTAGCCATTTCAATGGATGAGGGGAAGACATGGGCAATAAAAAGAGACCTTGTACGAGGGAAGGATTCCTACGCCTATCCTTATGCTATTACATTAAAGGATGGACGGATAGCATTAATTTTCACTTCGCACGAGCGGACACAAATCAATCTTGCTATTTTTAAAGAAGATCAACTTATTAATTGGAGTGAAGTAAAGAAATAACAATAAGGAAAAATTTATGATTAGTACAGCCCTATTTTCACTACAATTTATTCTTTTCCATACCATCCTCTGGGTTAATGCCTGTGATTGGGGAGATGTAAAAATACCCGAAGATGGGAATTATGTGGTTTGGGTCTGGGCAGAGAGAGATAAAACAGGTGAGATAAGTATAGATAACCAAAAATTATCATATTCCACATCTGCAAAAGAAAAAAATAAAAAGGATGACTTGCCAAAACATATCTGGCTACAGTTGATAACCCACTCTTTGAAAAAAGATCAAACAATAAGGGTTTGGGGAGATATGTATGTGTCATCTATTGTCCTTTCCAACCAGTCCGATTGCAATCCTGAGGCATGGTGCAAATATGCCCGCGTTTTACAAGAACCCGAACGAATAGAAGATGCTCGTGTAGAAACGATTCGAAATACGAATACCGTTTTTTCGATGCCTCATTTTGAGGATTTGCAAAATTGGGAATCTTTTGCGAAAAATCTCCGCAGGACAATATCTATAGCATGTGGTCTGTTTCCGGCTCGCGAGAAAAGTCCTCTGAACGCAAATATATTTGACAAATTTCAGGGAGACGGGTTCACCGTGGAAAAAGTATATTTTGAATCATTACCGGGCTTTTATATAACAGGGAACTTATACCGTCCTGTCAAGAAAGGAAAACATCCCGGTGTGCTGGGCCCCCATGGACATTGGAAAGAAGGACGATTGGAGAACAGCGAAGAGAGTTCCGTCCCGGGGCGATGTATAACCTTAGCACGCATGGGCTTTGTCGTGTTCAGTTATGACATGGTTGGCTACAATGATTCCCAACAACTTCCCCACAATTGGGGGACAAACCTGCTGAAACTATGGAGTATTCATCCTTGTGCCATCCAACTCTGGAACAGTGTTCGTGCTCTGGATTTTTTACAAACGCTTCCGGATGTGAATCCCGAACAAATCGCATGCACCGGGGCTTCCGGCGGAGGAACACAAACCTTTTTACTATGTGCCATCGACTCACGGGTCAAGGTCTCTGCACCCGTTAATATGATTTCTTGCTCTATGCAAGGGGGCTGTATTTGCGAAAACGCTCCCTTATTCCGCAGAAATGCCTCCAACATGGAAATCGGGGCTCTTATGGCTCCCCGTCCCATGATACTGGTTTCCGCAACAGGAGACTGGACATGGGCCACGCCCCGTGTTGAATATCCCGCAATACGAAGCATCTATAAACTATATGGTAAGGAAGAAAATCTGGAGACACAACAGTTTGATGCTGGACATAACTATAACAAAGACAGTCGGGAGGCCGTGTATCGCTTCTTCGGAAAATATTTCTTCCCCGAACAGAATTGGTCACAATTTTCAGAGCCCGCTTTTGAAGTCCCACCCAAACAATCTATGCGTGTGTTTACCGATGAGAAAATAGAGGAATTGAAAAAGACAAGTTTTGATGAAATACTCCGCAAATTTGTGGAAGAGAAAAAAGCATTGCGGGAACAGTATGTCGCAATAAAATTAGAACAGGTTAAAGAATTTCGTGAGAAGGATAACCATTCTCTCGCTATAATAACAGGAGCAGAGGTACCCCATCCTAATGATATACAGGGAACTTGCATCTCTGTCTATAAAGAACCTACCTTTGTTTTAGAAAAATGGACACTCTCACGAATAAAAGTGCATGATTATGTGCCATTACTTCTTTACCGTTCCAATAAACCTGAATCTCAAAAAGTAATCCTTTTAACCCATCCAGAAGGCAAAGGACATTTTGTATCTCCAGATGGCTCCCTTCATCCTGCTCTACAAAGCCTGATGCAGAAGGGATATGCCATAGCCTTGATAGACCTATTTTTAACAGGAGAACATCAATCGCCTAAAGAAAAAATTAAGCGGAAAGAAACCTCAAACTATATCGACACCTTTCTAAATACTCGCTCTTCTGAACAAGTTCAGGATATAATCACATCCTTAGTTTGGTTAAATTCTCGAAGGGATTTGATACCACCTATTACATTAATAGGCATGGGAAATACAGGTGTTTTATCCATCTTTGCAGGGGCTATTTGTGATAAAGCAAATCCTATTTTTGCCGACCTGAATCACCTCGACCTAAATAACGATAATGTTTGGGAACAACATTTTTATATTCCCTCTGTGCGTAGCATTGGTGACATCCAAAATGCCTTATGGTGGATTGTACCTGAACGAAATTGCGTAGTTTTCAATATCAACCCTGACCTAAAATTTTATGCCCCTATTAATGTCCAAACACAAGTTCTTGATTTAAAAGACCTTATTTCAATACTCTAATAAAAATTGAAAGTGCACACATGGACGAAAGTCATTTCCACCTGATTCACATAACAGATTTACATTTTTACCAATTCCCTAAAAAGATTTCCAAACTACTCAACAAACGAATATTGGGCTGTATAAACTGGGAACTCAACCGGAAAAAAAGATTCGATTTCAATAATACAGAACGCTTTCTAAACCTATTAAAAAAATACAAAAATACTTCGATTGTAATCACAGGCGATTTAACGGTAACTTCTCTTGAAGAAGAATTTCATATCGCAAAAGATTTTATCGACAAAATACGGGAAAAAGGGTTTCCCGTATTTGTAATCCCCGGAAACCACGATTATTACACCTTCGAATCCGTAAGACAAAAAAGGTATGAAACTCTTTTTTCTGAATATTCCATATCGAATACTTATCCAGCAATGGTTCCAATGCCCAACGGAATTAAACTTATCTTGTTATACACAGTTCGTCCTAATATACTCTCATCACGAGGAGAAATAGATAAAAAACAGATTCAGCAATTAAAAGAAATCCTTTCTTCTCTGGATCAACCGGCAATAATTTGTGCTCACTATCCCATTTTACATCACACTCGTGAATATTACTCTTCTTATTCCCGCAGGTTAAAAAATGCAGACCTGCTTCGTAAAGCAATTATACAAACTTCGGTTCCCACCCTATACATCGCTGGACATGTCCATCATTACAGTCTTACTCCGGATAAGCAAAATCCATGTGTGCAATATTTATGTTCACCTGCACTATTTTACAACAAAGAAAAAAATGGTGGATTTTCTATAATTACATTTGAAGATGGAAAATTTAATATCTCTTTCAACTCTATGTATAGTTTGGATTCCTTATGAATAAGGATAAAACCATGAAACAATTCACGCGTCGTACTTTTTTTAAATCTGTTTCTTTAACTCTTCCCTTTATAAGTCTCTCGGGCAGTTCCCAAATTCCTCCTTTTAATATGTCCTCCAATAAAGTTCCTGTAATCGACATTACAGACTTGTACCATCCCCCGCAAGATTTTGATGACACATTTGATTTAACTTTTCCATATGCACTGCCGGAGATTGAGTTGTTAGGAGTGCTACTGGATGTAAGTCATCGATACCGCATAAAGTATATGGGCGAAGGCGAACAAGGATGGTATAGCGACCCAACAGGTGGTAGAGAACCTGGAATAATTCCTGTATGGCAATTAAATTACTTATTCGACCGTGCCGTTCCCTGTGCGCCCTGTCCCTTTATTCCTATGGCAAGAACAACAGACCCCATGACCACTCGAGGGATATTCGAAAATCAAGGCTTACAACTTTTCAAATCTTTACTTGAACAATCACCTCAACCTGTGGAAGTCGTATCTTTCGGTTCTGCTCGACCTATTGCTGTTGCAATGAACCGTTTCCCGGAACTCCTCCAAAAAAAAGTAAAAAGGATTCATCTTTGCGCAGGGTCGTATCCCCCCGGCAAAATGTTAGAATGGAATGTAAAGTTAGACCCAGACGCATTCGTTCGTGTAATTTCTGGGAATATTCCTATATACCTCTACCCCTGTGCCTCTGAAGGGAATCCCTTCGCTCTCGGGAATTATAACACCTACTGGCTCCTGCCGAATCTTGAATTCATGAAAGAAATAGACCCCCGATTGCTCCGTTACCTGATCTATGCACACAGCCGTTCCAACCGCATCGATTTCCTCCAAGTATTAGAAGAAGAACTACCCGAAAACGATAAAAGCACACTATTCCAAAGAGCCCTCAATGTCTGGACCCTGGATGTGTGGTTCGAAGTGGCAAAACGACTTCTTGTTCAACGAGCAGATGGAAGTTATCAAATTATCCTTTCTACAGAGAAAAAACCCGGCGACCATCTCCTCTCCGGGACCTTTATACCAATAAAATTCCGGCCCCTTCCCGATGGCAACTTTGAAGTAGAAAAACAAAACGGAGAAACCCCTCATCGTCTATTCTATCGTGAAAACCCTGAAAAACACCAAAAAGCCCTCCAGGAAGCACTCCCCAAACTCTACAAATCATTCAAAACTGTTAGTAGAAATTATAACTAAAATTTGCATAAAAAAGATCCGCATCACAATGTTATATAAAAAGTATTCCTCTTCCTTTGAAATCAACAAAAATTATACATAGGCAAAATTAAGGGATACTCAAAAAGGAATATCCTGAACAAAATTATCTCAATTAATTCCGTATATATTAGATGTTTGG
>CAKZKR010000102.1 GCA_937124615.1 uncultured bacterium | reverse complement strand
TTCCAGAGCATTTTCTACAGATTTCTCACGAAGATTCTCAGAAATATTGTCATAATCAAGGGCAGGGTTGTTTTCCTCTCCGGCAGGGTTATTGTTTGTTACATCTGATTTATTTTCTTCGGAAAGTGAGGAAAAAGAACTCCCCGTAGAAATTCTTTGATTGATTTCTGAGTAGGAGTTTTGTTTAATATTGGCTACTTCATCGGGCGAAATATTAACATTCCACCGTAAAAGCAAAATAGCAAAGATAGCACAGGCAGGTATTAAAATTACCAAAAGGATATTTTGTATTTTCACCTTTTCTACCTTGAATTTATTATTAATATTATTTCTTTTTTCCTGTTACGGTATGGAAATTGGACCAAACACCGGGATTGCCATCTGGGCTTCATCCACGATATTGCAATATGGATCGAATCCTCGTCCATACCATAAGAACGCCTGCTCGGGCATTTTTGTTATCCACAAAATTACTGCATTCGGTTCATTTTCAGGCAGAGTTATTTTGTAAATACAGGGCAAAATGGGGGCCTCTTCTGCAGTGCTAATCGTAAACCCGGAAGGCTTCCCTGCAGATATAAGTTTGCCGTTAACACCCGAAAAAGTAATTTTTACTTGCGGTCCATAAGGAGATGATATTCGTTCCACCTTTTCAACTCGTGGACCCGAAGTAATTTTTCCTCCGAACATATCTCGTTCTACCCGATTGGCCAGGCGGTAGCCTAATATTTTCAGTCCTTCCGTTCCCGCATGAATAAGATCATCCAATTCTAAATCAATAGACACAACCATTCCGCCGGGTGCTAATTCCTTTTCTAATTCCAACTGGTCATTTTGAAGTTTGTTCCAATAAGTAGCATCTGGATTCTCCAAAACGAAACGCCCTATCTGAACATAATAAAAGGGTAAGTCCGCCCCAAAGTCATTCCGAAATGCTTGCACTAATTTCCGCATCCGTTCTTTATATAAAGGTTGGGGGTCTTTGCTGGCATCGGATTCCCCTTGATACCATAAGACACCTCGCACTTTTCCTCCTGCGGATTGAACCTGCTTATACATAGAACCATATAAAGATTCTCCTCCTTTATCTTTCAAATCCGGGTTCCATTGCTCCATAGATGTCCCTCCATGTGCAGAGGCGATTAAACCGATGGGTCTCCCCGTCCTCTTTATCATTTCCACCGCAAAGGGCAAACCCAATCCTGCCCCTTTTTGTCCATTTATTGCTTCTTTAATCCTTTGAAAACGTTCCTCTTCTGATTTTAAAACCCGGCTATAGTGGACCGGGTCCGGGGATTCTGCAAGAACATGGATGGGCTCTTTTGCAATACGCCATTGGTACGCCATTGAATAAAGATGCACTAAAGGATGTGGCTCCGTTACATCTTCCAGGTTTCCAACGCCATACATATTTGATTGTCCCGCTAAAATCCAAATATCTCCCACCAATACATCATTGACTATCGTCTTTTCCTTTACCTTACCATTTACATCTCTTATCTGAAATTCAATTGTATAAGGACCACCCAAAGGAATATCTTTTAAGGTGGCTTTCCACTGTCCATTTTCAGCGGAACCTACTTCTGTCCAAGGTTCTATTTCATACGCTAAACCCACAATGCGCCTTTCGACCTTGCCCGTATCAGCACAAGTTCCACTTACTTCTACAGGAAAACTTTTATCCTCAGGATTCGCCTGCAATACCTGATAATGAGCCAGTCCCTTTTCTATTGTTATTGCAAATGACGAGATACATAAAAAGGTAAGCAAAAGGGCATATATTCCTACACTTCCAAAATTTTTAGTAAGTTTATAATTAGATTTCATAAGTCATACCTCCACTGGATTGGGTTTGTTCAATTTAACACCAAAAGTTAAAAAAAGTTCTGTTGTATTTATAGCATAAAGGTGCATTACAAACATAAAAGGAGAAAGACCTCTTTCACCGTTCAAACTATTTAACAAAATGAATTGTGATGTGATTGATAAAATAAAAAGGATAGCAAAAAAAAGGATTTTTATCCTCTATCTATATTCATTGTTATGCAAAAGGAAACAAAATTTTGGTATTCTTTAATATCGTTTTGTTAACCTTAAAAGCAAATTCAAACTCAAATCAGGAAGACAAGAAATAAAATGGAACCAAAGTTAATTAGGGAAATTCTTGAGTTCGTCCAAACAGGGAAATTGGACATTGATAAGGCCATTGAAAAATTTAAAAGTTTACCTTTTGAAGACCTTCATGATGCCAAAGTGGACCATCATCGTCCTTTACGGAAAGGATACCCCGAAACTATTTTTTGTCCGGGGAAAACCCCCGACCAGATAGTCCGCATATGTAAATCAATAATAGCAAATGATACAAATGTGCTGGCTACCCGGTGTGAAAAAGAAGCGTTTGATTTGGTAAAAAAGGAAATTCCTGACGCTAAATATTACGAATCTGCTCGCATTTTTACAGTTATCCAAAAACCTATCCAGTATCGGGATGGCTATATTGCGGTAGTGTCTGCGGGAACGGGAGATATTCCTGTTGCAGAGGAAAGTGCGATTACCTGTGAAACTTACGGTTCACATGTTGAACGAATTTATGATGTGGGTGTAGCGGGTATCCATCGTTTGTTTCATCAACTTCCTAAGATTCGTTCTGCGATTGCAGTAATTGTCTGTGCGGGGATGGAAGGAGCCTTGCCCAGCGTTGTTGCAGGGCTTATTGATAAACCTGTTATTGGTGTGCCTACCAGCATCGGCTACGGTGCTAATTTTAAAGGGGTTTCCGCACTATTAGGAATGCTGAACACTTGTGCATCAGGACTTACGGTAGTGAATATAGACAATGGATTCGGTGCGGCTACTTTTGCGGTAACAATACATCAGCTCATCTCTTCGCTTCATTCCTAACAAAACTAAAAGATGGTTATTCCTTTTTGTCAGATACAACATAAAATATTGAAATAAGAAAATAGGGATATAAATATGAAGCTAGCCTACTTCGATTGTTCTTTTGGGATTAGCGGGGATATGTTAGTTGGTGCTTTTTTAGACGCTGGAGTTCCTTTTCCGGAACTGCAAAAAGCATTAGAAAGTTTACCCATAACAGGGTTCAAAATTGAACATCAACAGGTAGTCAAACATGGGATTCGGGCCACACAATTCCAGGTATATATAGAACATTCTCATGAACATCATTCTCACCGTGGACTGAATGAAATAAAGGAAATTATCAAAGAATCTTCTCTGCCAGAAAGAGTAAAAGAAGGAGCCATAGATAGTTTCTCACGATTGGCTGAAGCAGAAGCAACTGTCCACGCTACAACCCCGGATAAAATCCACTTTCACGAAGTAGGTGCGGTAGATGCTATCGTTGATATTGTCGGTGCTCACTGGTGTTGGAATTATCTCCAATTAGAGAAGGGTTTTGCCTCTCCTGTGAATGTCGGTGGAGGAACGGTTACCTGTGCTCATGGAACTTTACCTGTGCCTGCACCTGCCACAACACTATTACTTCGAAACTATACTCTTTGGGTAGGAAAGATACAAACGGAATTGACAACACCAACGGGGGCGGTGCTATTACAGAGTTTTACTCATCCGCGAGAACAAATTCCTCCGTTTACCTTGGAAAAAATAGGTGTAGGAGCAGGAACAAAGGATATTGAAGGGCATGCCAATGTTTTTCGACTGATGATTGGAGAAAGTGAAACCGACAAGATCCCGAATGTAGAAGAAATTTGCGTTATAGAAACAAATATTGACGATATGAGCGGAGAGTTATTTCCCGTGATTATTAACGAATTACTCGACGCAGGGGCTCGTGACGCATTTATTACTCCAATCATTGCTAAAAAGGGCAGACCCGCATATATCATTACCGCACTTTGCGAACCCCATCAAATCTCTGTTATTCAGGGGATATTTTTCAAAAACACCACTACATTGGGCATCCGTTACCGAATTGAAAAACGGTTTGTATTAGAAAGAAAATGGGTTCCAGTGGAAACCCCATGGGGCCCAGTTAAAGTAAAAATTGGATATATCGGAACTCAAATTTATCAAGTCAGCCCCGAATTTGAAGAATGCTACCTTTTAGCCCGGAAAAACAACATTCCTGTCTATGAAATTTATCAATATGCCCGCCAATCCGCAGAGAATACGATAAACTTATGATTAGGTAGTATCTCTGTTTCAAAAGTCAGTTTACAGTTAGGTCTATAATTTCGTGTAGGTTGGTTATGTAAGCGTCTATTTGATAGGGTGTGGGCATATCTATTTTAGTTGTTTTATCGTAAGTAGAGGCAGATAGGATAGCACGCATGGTTTTAATATTTATTCTGAAACAAGGGGTATCTTCTATTAAAGCAGGAAGGATGTAGGGGCGGTTTTTCTGAGGGATGGTCTGCGGAGGGGATACATATGCAATGCAATGGACATAATAGCCACCGTTGTCCGGTTTATTGAGGAAAACTGTCTCTACAAAGGTAGAAGCCGTTATCTGAATTTCTGGACGGGGATTTAAATAACGAATTGCATTTATTAACAGTTTCCGACATTCCGGTAAAGCATATTCAGAACCTGTCGCATAATCGGGTGAACAGGCGAATGTTAACACAGTCCCTTTTCCTATTTGGTTTATGAAAATTGCAGGTCCTACCACGGCTTCCGGGCTCATTGGGAGGTCTGTCCCTTCTTTTCCTTCTATCTGTCGCTGGGTGCGATATGCTTTCCATAATTTACCAACGGATTGGGCTGTGGTAGATTTGAATATTCCTGTGGGACCCTTTACCAGCACAGGCATTGTAAGTGCGTTTTTATAATCCTCTTTGTTTACTGTAGTATGTTCTATTTCTATAGAGAGACGGGCCTCTTCTTCAGATTGCAAGGGTTCTAATGAAACCCAGTTATCTTCACCTTCTATCCGTGAAACAAATTCACAACCTGTCAGGGGCTCTAACAAATACTTTCCTATGTTTCCAAATTTATCAAAACATCCCGTTAATCCTGTTAGGATAAGTTGTCCTCCCCCTTCTACATAGTTTCTGAACATATTTATTTCGTCCTGAGATAAAATCCCTGTATTGGGTAGAATAACCACAGGAAATTGTTTCAATTTCTCAGCATTACAATTTTCATCCAGCAGAACTCCCCAGGGAATATGTTCATATACCATTGCTTTGTGGGTTCCTTGAAAAGCAGTGAAATAATGAGCAGGCTGTTCACGACCTACCCAATCTCGTGTTTTACTACTGAAATATATACCAACCTCATATACAGGCTTATGATAGAAAAAAGGTTTCTTTTCTTTAACTTCCTTAAAGGCTTTCCCTATGCGAGAATATGCAATTGGGTCCAGAGTTCCGTCAAACCCTAACTTGTCTACCATTGTAACGAAGGCCCCATGCGCACAGAGTGTTAATAATTCCCAACGAATGTCGTTTAACGGTCGTGTGGTTTGGTCGTGGTACATTCGCACACCCCGCTGGATGGCAACTTGCACTCTTTGTCGTGGGACAGCAGAACGATAGAATTCAGCGTTTAATCCCACAGTCAAAGCGCTAAATCCCCAGATACCTGTTTCCCCTGTAATGAAATCGCCGTTTTCACCATGCTGGACGGGTCTTTGTCCAACCTCAAAACTAAACGGTGGATTGCCATGGTAGTTGAAGTCTACGGATACATTAGCATCTCGCTGTTTTATATGTTGATACAGATCTTTTTCAAAATCCACACTGCTTCTGTAACGGAATTCTAAAAATTTTTTCCATGCTTCGTCCCAAGTAACAGAGGTTGGAATCTCAATCCCATATTGTTCTTTGAACTTATTTTTACATACGAGACAAGCACACCCATAGGGTGGTCCAAAACCTTGGTCAATCATATCAATATGGAATCCTTGAATCCCGTAATCCATAATCTCATCCACAATTTGCTTCATTGCTTCCAGATAACCGGAGTTATAACAAAAACGATGGTAAATGGGTTTTCCCTCAAGGTCATACATAAGAAATTCTGGATGTTCCTCTATATAATGTCCTCCTTGTTGAACTACACAGTAAGCGATAACAGGCATGTTGTATTTTTTTGCTTCATGAATAGATTCCCTCAGGGGGTCACGGTTTTTTAAACCAGGTGCTTTTAATAGAATTTTTGAGTTGTAATACGCATAATCCCCATCCCGAGCCCAAACGACTACATAATCGCAATTTGCCTGATAACATTTGCGGACAATCTCCGCTCCATCCATTTTGTCGCAATACCGTTCATCATCTTTTGCAGAAAATCCCCATTGGGCCCCTGTTGGACCTACTTCCATACCCACGGCCACTTTTTCATGCCAAGATTCAGAGATGGCCCGATTAGAGAAAAATAATATCATACCGATAAAGCAAAGTCGCAGAGTCATAAATAAACCTTTCTTTTGCCGTTAATAGTTTCTTTTGTAAAAAAAATAGTAAGAAGTCTTATATGTTTTGAAATTAAAATTTTATGATATAGCCATTGCATAAAATACAATGCTGGCACTGACACTGGCATTGAGTTGTTCTATGGGAGGTTTTGTAGGTATCGAGACAATATAATTACACTCCCGCTTAATTAACGGGCGAATCCCTTTCCCTTCACTACCAATTACGAGAACGCTACGATGACACCAATTTACCTCATTCAATTTTCTATTTCCATTCGCATCAAGAGCATAAATTTCAAATCCAAAACCTTTTAATTTGCGGACACATTGAAGTGTGCTTTTGACTTGAATAATTTGAGCATATTCAACGGCTCCCGTGCTTGCTTTTACAACCAGTGGAGTGATAGGTGCAGAACCTTCCTGAGGGATAATTAAAGTGTTTATATTAAATGCTACAGCGGAACGGATGATAGCTCCCAGATTACGGGGGTCCTCGATATGGTCTAAAACAACAATCCGCTGGGTATGTTCTACATGTTTTTGTAAGAATTCGTCAAAACTTAATAGAGGTAATGTCTCAACTTCAGCCACAATACCCTGATGAACAGCGTTTTTCGTTATTCGGTCTAAATAACTGCGTGATTTTTCTTCAATAGGAACAGAGACTTCCCCTTTCTTTAATTCGGGTAGAGAAATTCCCTGCTGTATATATAATTTATAAACAGAACGGCGTCCTGCCTGAAGACAAGTTAAGACAGGTAGTCGTCCATAGATGATTTCGGAATTTTCCATGTAGTTATTGCAAATTATGAACTTCTTTTAACTTATTGGCTCGCAAATTGAGGTTATCAAATTCGGGAACACGGTCGTCATATTGATGTGCATTTAATTGGGCGAGGTCTCTCAAAATATTATAGGCTTCCTGATAACGCCCTAATTTCTCATAGCATTTGGCTAACCGATACATGTTATACCAGTAATTAGCGCCGGAGTTTCCATATCGGTTAATAACTGTTTCCAGAACATCCTTTGAGCGTTCCCATCGTAGAAGCATCATTAAATAACCTGCTACGCGAGTTAGACCGGATTCATCCACTTTATCTCGCTGGGCGTCTACTCCCGGTGTTGCCTTTGTAAAATTTTTCACCATATAATTAACGCCTCCACTGGAGCCGAGCCAGACGACCACAGCCACCACGAGAATAATTAATGGCCATTTTAATCCACTTAAATCCATAAAACCACCCTCCTTATTGTTAAAATTAAAAACCTAACCAGGAACGAACAAAAAATACAGCCTGTGATAAAACAGGAATATTAAATAATGTCCCGATTACACCCAGAGTAATCAGAACCACAGCCAAAAAAGCAAGGAAAGAGAATAGTTGTCTTAGTTTTGTTCCGATATTCCAGCGAGCGCGGGTTGTGTCCCGGTCCAAATCCTGCACTCGTTTTGTAAAGGCCTCAAACCGTTCCCGGCATGCATCTGAGCAAAAAGAACCTAAAGGAGAACTTATTACGCAGGCTCCACAAACAGGTTTCCCACATTGTTTGCACCGTGCAGTAGCGGAAACAGACGGATGATTGATACAGGATGATAATCTGCCATCCAGCATAACAAACCCTTTCTATTGTAATGAATAAGAAATACAATTAAAAAATATTATAACAAAAAGAAAAACTTTCCAAAAGAAAAATAGGCGGTGAACGAAACTGCATCACAGGCCGGTTTCACTCACCGCCTTAATGCGCCGGGCATCAGGGGTATAAATTATTTAGCAAAAAAAACGCCAACTTTGATTGTGTAAAAAGTTTCGATAAAAATTTATGTAAATCAAATATTTTTACGGGATAAATTAGGTAAGAGTTTCTTTATTTAAATTTATTGCTTAATCATGTTATGATTTTTTGTCTAAAAAATTTGATATTATGACTGTTTTTTGTCAGAATAGTAGTAATAAATTATTGACAAAAATATTTTTACAAAATAACAAAATAGATGTCTGGATACGATATGTCTGAACCAAAAGATGTGGAATTAAGAATATACTGTATTTGTGGTCAGAAGATGCGAGTTCAACCGGATATGTATGGGAAGCCGGGACGCTGTGTTGCATGCCGGCAGAAGATTCGCATTCCGGCAAAGGATGAAATTCCTTCGGGAATAACCGAACTCTATCTTAAAGACCATCCTGAGTATCTTCGTAAAAAATCTACCCGCGAAAAATCAGAGCCCCTCAGTGATTCAAATTCCGAAGAGGAACAAGTCCTCTCGGATTTTGGCGGAGCCTACTCCTTCCCCCTTGATTACCTCGAAATACTACAAATACTCATTAATGCAGAATATAAAGCCCAGAGGTATTTACAGGCTCTTCGACAGAAAAAACCGATTGGTACAGAATCAAAAACAGATTTGCTGGAAATTTTATCCAGAATTCGTCGGATGCGTGCTTCGCTGGACGAGAAGATAAAGATTCGTAGAGAGGAAGTTATAGAACAACTCAAGTATGTGGAAAAAGAAATAGGGAAACTTGTGGTTTCTTTTCGCACAGGAGATATTGAATTTAAATATTATTGGAAAAATATGGTTCCTCTTCGGATTCGTAGAGAACGGTTGGTTCGGCGTAGAAAAAATTTAGAGGGATGGCTTTCTACAGTTAGTCCAGAATTGGCTGGAGGTTATCTGGATATCGATTTTTTAAAACTTCCGGACAGGGTCCCTGATATTGTTTTTCCTCTTGAAGAGGATGAAGAGGATCTTTCTGTTTTATCGATCCTGGTGAGGGAAATCCAAAAATATATTGTTTTAAGAGCCGATATAGAACATCAGTATGCAGAATGGAAAAAAATGGTGGAGGGGGGTAAAGTCAATTCTGAAGTGGGAGAAAAAAGTATTGCTGAATATGATGCACGGCTGAAAACCGTTCAAAGTGCTATTTCGTTTTATCGTGAACGACTTGAACAACTGGTTACTGATTGTGACCTTGATTTAGAATCTATTGAGAAGAATATCTCTCGTATTGATAAACAAAGAGAAGCACAGGTAATTGATATTAATAAAGCCCGTGAATTACAGGAGGAACTTTTTCAGGCACGAGTAGACCTTGTTCGGACAAAAGACACAGCGCGCAGAGCTGTCAGTGCAAACTCCCGATTTGATATTCCATCTTTACAGGGGACCTTTGTTGCGAGAATCGGTCCCTCTAGAGGCCAGATAGAGATTGGAACGGATTCCTGGATTGCATGGTTCTGTTCTGTTTTATTGATAATGATGATAATGATACCAATGACCCGAAGTCAGGGATTGGTACCCACAAAGATACTCATGTTAATGATTATTGGATTATTTGTTTCTGCAATAATTCTGGCTCTCGTAGGTTCAATTCCTTATCGCAGATTTAGGGGAAAGGGGTTAAGCATTCTATGGGTTATTTATGTTATCCTGTTTACGCTATATTTTAATTATCTCTGGTATAGCCCCTATCCTTATGGAGGAGATTTAAGAGCTTCCCCGTATGGGTTGTTTACTTTTCGAGTAGTTTTGGTTTACATTGTATTGGTATTGATGGGTGTTGCCGTCTGGGTATCGCTACATAAGGAACGGGGATTGCGTTGGATACCGTGGGTATCTACATGTATTAATATCCTTACTATTGTTATTATCTCAACAGACTGTTTCGGGATGGTGCAAGGAAATGCGATATTAGGTGCTGCGGGGAGGACTGAATACATTATGGGTGCGGGAATGTATCGTGTGGAGATAAATATTCATAATAAAGGGTTGCGGTCGGTATGGTTAGGAAATGACATAAATTCTGTCCCGGCCCCGGTTTTTGTAAGTGTATTTTTAGAAGGAAATGAAAAACAAATTTTTACTCCTTATGAAGTAAAAACAGAAAATTTATTATCACAGCCTGTTGCATTGGTTTTTAATAAAGAAGGGGGGAAAATAAGTCCCAGGCGGGCTATTACACTTTTTTATCAACTGGCCCCGGGTGTTTATACTATAAAACTGGAAGGTAAGGGAAGTTACTATCAGCCCCGGCAAGTCCGATTGGTATTGCCCGAACAGAGAAAAGAAGCCGTTTCTGCTCCACAGGAAAAGAATAGGGATGCTGAAAAAGAAGAGGATAATCAAAGCAAAGAGATAAAAGAAGAAAGAAGTCCCGTTATGAAACAACCCACTATGGATAATTCTATTTTTGAAGAAATACAAAATACATCTGAGACAATGTTGGCTTCCTTAAAAGAAGGAGAGATTCTTGTATTCTTTCACGGTTTTGCAAAAGTTCAGAATAATTCTGAAGAAACCGATGCTTCTCCAAAGTTTCGTATATCTATATTTACAAAGGATAGAAAAGTTGTGGAACAATTTATCCATTTAGGGGATAAAATCGTTGGCGACTGGTTACTCTCGGAATTCAGCCCACAAAGAGAAACGATAACTTTAAATTACAAAGGGCAATTATTTGTAGCAACGATAGGAAAATATTACAAACTACAATCATGATAATTTTAGATATTGCTGATATATACTTGAAGTTGAAAGCATAGTTACCAAGTTTTTATAGTAAGTAGATATTTTGAAATTCTGTAAATGGAGAGTTTTGCCATGAAAAAAGAATATTTTTATTTTATTATTGCTGGGAGTGTTTTATCTTTATTTCTATTGACTCATTGTGGGGGACAGCAACAAGCGAAACAGCCTGCCCCAACAAAATTGCCCGAAGTTAAGCCTATTGAGTTAACATATAGCATATTTTTTCCGGCTACGCATTCACAGTATAAATTAGCAGAAAGTTGGGCCAAGGAGGTTGAAGCACGAACAAATGGCAAGGTGAAAATTGTGATGTATCCGGGAGGATCTTTAACAAAGGCAGATCAGTGCTATGAAGGAGTGATTAACGGGGTATCGGACCTTGGAATGAGTTGTTTTGCTTATACTCGTGGACGGTTCCCACTGTTGGAGGTTCTGGATTTGCCTTTAGGTTATCCCAGTGGTAAAGTGGCAACTCTTGTGGCCATGGATATGATCAAGAAATACCAACCTGAGGAGTTGAAAGATGTTCAAGTTTTATATGTGCATGCACATGGACCGGGTATTTTAGCCAGTAAGAAACCTGTCCGTTCACTTGATGATTTAAAGGGCCTAAAGGTCCGTGCGACAGGTTTGTGCACAAAGATTGTAGAAAGATTAGGAGCCCAACCTGTTGGAATGAGCCAGCCCGAGACTTATGAAGCATTACAGAAAGGCGTGGTAGATGCAACTTTTTGCCCTATGGAGACATTGCAGGGCTGGAAACAAGGGGAGGTAATACAAGTGGTTACGGATAGTCGTTGCATTGGGTATACCACTTCTATGTTTGTTGTTATGAACAAGGCAAAGTGGGCCCAATTGCCCAAAGATATTAAAGACACAATATTAGCCGTGAGTGAAGAATGGGTCGAAAAACATGCACAAGCATGGGATAACGACGACGAAAAAGCGAAAGAGTATATTTTAGGAATGGGAAAAGAAATTGTATCTCTCACCCCTGAAGAACAAGAGCGATGGAAAAATGCGGTTCAACCTGTGATACAGGATTACGCATCTGTTAATGATAACTTACCACGCACAGAAATTTTAGCAGATACGCAGAAAAGGATTCAGGAACTCAGTCAATAAGGTAATGGGGTTCATTGAAAATTAGCATATCGGATGTAATAGAAGGTTACGGGAAAGGGGTTCGTATTCTTGTCTATTTATTAGGTTTTGTATCGGCCCTGGCATTACTTTTTATCGTAGTTGTTGTTATGGCAGATGTTATTGGAAGAATCTGGGGTAGTGGCATTCGTGGTGGTATGGATTACATCCGACTTGCGAGTGCTGTAGTGTTGGGAGGAGCACTACCCTATACCACTGCTGTTAAGGGGCATATAGCCATTGAATTTCTTTTCCGCCGAATAAATAAAACAATGAAAATCGTTATAGATACCCTTTCTCGATTGATGATGTTAGTATTGTTCATATTGATTATTGTTTTTATGATAAAACACGGTCTCTCCTTATACCGCTCTGGAGAGGTAACCTCTACGGTGCAATTACCCATATTTTGGGTTCCATACTGGCTTGCTATATCCTTCTTAGTAACTTCTCTGGTAAAAATTTATCATATACTCCGTCCCGGGAAGGAATTAATCAAGCCATGAGTTTAACAGGGTATGGAATTCTCGGTATTGGTGTTTTACTACTCCTTCTTATTGCAAGTATGCCAGTGGCTTTTGCAATGATGGGGGTGGGATTGACGGGTTTTGTTATGGTCGTGAACAAGAATGCGGGGTTTAGTATGCTATCCAGTGATTTAATAGACACTTTTTCTTCTCCAAGTCTTGTTGTTATCCCGTTGTTCGTTCTTATGGGTCAGGTAGCCTTTCATTCGGGTATTAGCAAACGATTGTTTCGTTCTGCTTATATCTGGATAGGTTCTTTGCCGGGTGGATTAGCGATGGCGTCTGTTATTGCCTGTGCTTTATTCGGGACTATCTGCGGGTCTGGACCTGCAACGGCTGCAACGATGTCTGCGGTTGCTCTGCCCGAAATGCGAAGATATAAATACGACCCCGCATTAGCAAGTGGGACTGTTGCATCCGCAGGTGGCTTGGGAATGATGATACCTCCTAGTGTTGTCTTTATTGTTTATGGAATTTTAACACAGCAATCCATCGGCAAATTGTTTCTTGCAGGGATATTCCCGGGTGTTTTTATTGCATCCCTCTTTTGCATAAACATTTATATTCGCTGTTTAAAGGATTCTTCTTTAGGTCCCGCAGGTGAAAAAACTTCATTGAAAGAAAAATTCCTATCATTAGCAGGTGTTATTGAAACGCTCATTCTATTTCTCATTGTCATGATAGGTATCTTTTTTGGTTTCTTTACGCCAACCGAAGGGGCCGGAATCGGAGCCGGTGGAACAATTATTCTATCTGTGCTTTTACGACAGATTACATGGAAAGGTTTTATCCGTGCAATGATGGAGACGCTTCGCACCTCCTGCATGATATTAATTATAGTAGCGGGTGCCGTTATATTAGGAAGGTTTTTTGCAATTACAAGATTGCCTATGACAATAGCCAGTGGACTTATCTCATTACCTTTGCCGGATTGGGCTATATGTTTTCTGGTTATGCTTTTCTATATGGTTGCAGGATGTTTCATTGACGCATTAGCATTGCTTCTGTTGACCATCCCCATTTTTTACCCAGTGGTTCAGCAATTGGGATATGACCCGATATGGTTTGGTGTGATGATTGTTGTATTAACCCAAATTGGAGTTATATCACCCCCAGTCGGGATTAATGTGTATGTCGTTAGCGGAATGGACCGAAGCCTTCCTTTATCTACGGTTTTTCGTGGTTCTATTCCCTTCTTGTGGATATTGATAATTGTAAGTATTCTATTTTTAATGTTTCCCAGTTTAGTCCTTTGGTTTCCGAATTGGTTAGTAAATGTCTAACCCAAAAAAGGAGGACAAATTTATGTTGGAAAAGCGTATGAATGTATGCAAAGCACAGAAAATACTTTTTTGTACCGATTTTTCAGAGAATGCAGATATTGCTTTCCAACATGCCCTGGATATGGTGCTTCGGAGGCCAAATTCGCTATTAATTATCTTGCATGTTATACCTGAACCTGAGGCCGAGTTCTGGAAAACTTATGTCTATGAAATGGAAGGGATTGACGAGAAAGCGAAACGAGATATTGACGAGCGTATCCAGCAATCCTATTTGTCAATTATTCCGCCAGAAGTTATGGTACAAGTTGAAGTTAAAATTGGAAGGGACTATCAAACAATATTAGATTTTGCGAATGAAATTGTTGCAGATATTATTGTAATGGGACGGAGGGGACATAGTACCTGGGAGCGACACTTTTTTGGTAGTGTTGTAGAGCGGGTTGTCCGTCGAGCGGAATGTCCTGTTCTGGTTGTGCCCCGCTCTGAAAGAAAATAAAAAAAATAATCATAATTTTTGAGTAGCCCTATTTCTGACGCTTTTAAATTCAGAGGATTGTTTTGTCTTCTGTATACAAAACCATTCAGTATGATTTGATAATGGAACAAAAACAAATTTACACTTATCGAAAAGTCTTTTGTAATTAAAATAGTTAAAAATAAGGAATGGGAACATGAAAAGTCTATACCTTCTTTTTTTCTTTTTGTTGTCTATGTCCTTTGTTGTAATGGCACAAAACACAGATGCCGGCGGGAGTACTCCGGAAACCGCACCACAAGAGGCAGAGCAAGAATTAAGAATAGGTTTAATAGGACTGGATACATCGCATGTGATTGCCTTTACTCAATTGTTTAA
>CAKZKR010000101.1 GCA_937124615.1 uncultured bacterium | reverse complement strand
TAATGAAAAAGGAGTTTCACAATGATTAAAGATAGAATTGTCCGCGTAAAAATAAGAAAAAACTTCAAAGAACAAAAACCCTTTTCTTTCGTTGGTAAAGTAACTGTCTGGTCTGAAAATTGGATTGCAATAGAAGGAAAAGGGATTATGTTAACCCGTCAACAGTCCAGTGGTGTGCAAATTGATGAAACAATTAAAGTAATTATCATCCCCCGAGAAAGCATTGACCATATACAAATATTGCCAGACAATTTTGATATTAACAACATGAAAATAACCACAGAAGGTCAACAATTGGTCCTGGTAGTTGATGGCAAACGCGATGCTTTCCTCGGAGAAATGGGAGAAGGATAAACCTATAAAAAACAAAACCATTAGCCTGTGGATACACGCTCAATATACTTACCGGTTCGTGTATCAACTTTTATAACATCTCCTTCCTTAATAAAAAGGGGAACTTGTATCTTCGCTCCACTTTCTAAAGTGCAGAATTTCATCACATTCGTTGCAGTATCACCCCTCACAGCAGGTTCTGCAGAAACGACCTTTAATTCTACAAACGGTGCCATTTCCGCAATAATCGGTTTATCCTCTAAAAAATAAATAGAACATAAATCAGATTCCTTCAAAAATTTCTTTTGTTCGCCCAACATCTCTTCTGGAATAAAAGTTTGTTCATAAGTCTCCAAATCCATAAAATAAAGAAGCCCTTCCGACTCATAAAGATACTGCATTTTGCGTTCTAACAACATCACTTCTTCTACTTCATCAGACATCCGGAAAGTAACTTCCATGGACCTCCCCGTCTTCACATTTTTTAATTTTGTCTTTAACATGGCCCGCCAATTACCCGGTGTTATATGTTGAAATTCCACCACAACCCAGATATCTCCTTCATAACGAACGGCCATTCCTCTACGAAACCCAGAAACAGAAATCATCCTTTCACTCCTTTCACATTTTCCTTTTAATTCCAGTTGAATAAACTGTACCTCAATTCATAATATAAATATATTATAAACAGTCTGCATGGCTTTTTTAAAAACACATACCAACATTAAGGGTACTTTATGAACTTATTTTTTTCCCTATCCCTTACAATAAGTATCCTCTCCTACTTTCCTACAACACTCAATCCATTCGGCGAGGCTCAGTTAATCACGGACCCAAGGATAAAAGGGGTAGAATATAACAATGATTATAGGACCCAAAGAAAAGATAACTGGATTAAAAGTGCTCCTCATCAAATACACACTTTATACAGAAAAAAATTTACTGTTGATAGCCCCCCTGTCTCTGCGGAACTTTTCATAACCGCTGATGATTACTTCAAACTATACCTAAATGAAGAATATATATTCGAGGGACCTACCACCGGTTACCCTTTTGCCTACCCATTCTACAAATATGACTTAACCCCCTTCATAAAAATAGGTGCTAATATAATTGCAATCCATACCTACTATAGGGGACTTGTCAATCGTGTATGTGTTAGCGGGGACAACCGTTCCGGCCTTATCCTAAAACTTATTATTACCTATCCCGACGGAAAACAAACAGAAATCCTTTCCGACACTACTTGGAAATGCCTCCCTTTAGAAGCGTTCATTACTACCGAAACCACAGGCTATAAAACTCAATTCCTTGAAAATATGGACATGCAAAAATATCCCAAAAACTGGCAACACATTGAATATGATGACAATCATTGGACTCACCCCGAAATAGGTAAAAATGACTATCATTTCGTTCAACTACCCGTAAAACCGCTGGAAGTAAAAGAAGTTTTTCCTATCCATCAGAGAAAAACTATCTCCGGAAATCTTTTGTTTGATTTCGGACGCGAAGTAGTTGGATATACACGGATAAAGACGAAAGGAGAAAAGGGACAAAAGATTACAGTCTATCACGCGGAGGAACTTGATAAGAATGGAAATGTCCGCTGGCAAATGAGAGCAAATTGCAACTATAAAGAAACTGTTATTCTGTCTGGAGAAGAGGATATTACCCCATTTTTTGAATATCGCGCCTTTCGTTACATCGAATTAGAAAACGCCCCGGAAACTGTTTCTGTTTGGGTTGAAGAACGCCATTATCCTTTTGACCCAACAAAAGTTCTATTTTACTCTTCTAATCAGGAACTAACCCAAATATGGAATATTTGCCAGTTAGGTGTTCAGTTATGTTCTCAGGAAGGATTTTTAGATTGCCCCTCGCGTGAGAAGGGGCAATATTTAGGTGACGCTGTTATTACTTCCCGTTCGTTCTTATGGCTTACAGGCGATACCTCATTAACTCAAAAATCATTGACCGATTTTTACCTATCTACAAAAATTGACCCGGGAATATTGGCGGTAGCACCTTCCGGATTTATCCAGGAATTTGCAGAATATTCTCTCCAATATCCCCTTATGTTATGGGAATACTATCGACATTCTGGAGATAAGGAATTTCTAAAAGCCATGGCCACAGAATGTCTTCCCCCCCTTTTGAACTACTTCGCTCAATTTGAAAATGAAGCCACCCTTCTGAAATCCACAGGTTCAAAACCCATATTGATAGACTGGCCCAAAAACCTTCGCGATAATTTTGACTACGAATTTGCCCAAGACAAACCGAATGCAGTCGTAAATGCTTTTTACTACGGCGCTATTACTCAAACACTGGAAATATTCAAAGAACTCGGAATAGAAAACTCGGAACTAACCGAAAAATCAAAAAGGATTTGGAACAATTACCAAAAGACCTTTCTTGACCCTGAGAAAAAACTATATAAAGACGCACCCGGCTCCGGACATTACTCCTTACATAGTAATGCCCTCCCTCTCTTTTTCGGATTAGTTCAAGATGAAGAAGTCAAAGCAAACATTTTTTCACAGATTGAACAAAAAGGTTTATCTTGCGGTGTATACATAGCCTCCTATGTCATAGAAGCCTGTTTCAAAGAGGGCCACCCGGAGTTAGCTTGGAACCTACTAACCAACGACACTGAATATTCATGGAAAGAAATGCTCCGCAATGGTGCTACATCGTGTTTGGAAGTATGGAAACCCGAAATGAAAGTAAATATGAGTTGGTGTCATGCATGGAGCAGTTGCCCAATCTACCTTATATCCGAATATGTATTAGGTATAAAACCTGCAAAGCCGGGCTGGGAAGAAATCTTTTTCTCACCCGCAAGAATAAACAATCTACCCGAAATATTTTTTGTTAAACCTTTACCTAATGGAGATTATTGTTCTGTGAGACACAAAGACAATCAATATCACCTAACCGTTCCCAACACTATTAAAGTAACAGCAGATACTTCGCAGGGACAAAATCTCTCAATTAATACAAGTTCTTCATATCAACAACCAAGAGACTTGACCGAAGAAGAAAAAACAATATTAAAAACATATAACTGGGATAAAGAAGTTGGGACTGAACGAGGCATCTGGGTCTCTGTGAAGCAACAAGAATTAAATGTGATAGAAAAAAACAAAATAATATGGCAGGCATCTTGTTCTACTGCAACAAAAGGAACCGGTGAAATATTGGGTTCCGAACAAACTCCACGAGGCTGGCACCAAATTGTTGAAAAAATTGGCGACCAAGCACCCTGGGGGCAAATCTTCCGTAATCGAGAACCAGCAGGAATCTGGGATAAAAGTCAGATAACTGACGAATCTTTGGTCCTAACACGGATACTTCGACTCAATGGATTGGAAGAAACAAAAAATAAAGGGAACAATAAGGAAGGAGAAATTGTAGACACTTACAAACGATTTATCTACATTCATGGAACAAATAAAGAGGAACTCATCGGGACACCTTCATCTCATGGCTGTATCTGTTTAACAAATGACGACATAATCCTACTCTATAATATGACCCCATTAAATACAAAAATTCTTATCACAGATGATTAATTACACAATTCTAACAAAATTCGTAACCCCTTTAGCGTTTGTATATTGTTTTTCAGTGAAAATATATTTTATTTCTGACTTTCTTTCAATCGTATTTGGTAAGCCTTCTTATGAATCTTCTCCGCAGATTTTGTCAGTTCCGCATAAGGCCTATTGGTTACATCTACCAAACCAATATTATAATTCTCACCATCAAAAAACCTCCCAGTTATAGGTTGGTCTGACCATTGAAACCAATGACATCCTACAAACAAAGGATGTGTCACTACACTTCTAATATAGTTTGCATATCGTTCTGCTCGTTCTTTCTGGTCCTTACACGGGACCAAACCTGTATGAAACATCCCCCGGTCTAATGCTCCAAAATGGAATTCTCCTATAACTATGGGTTTATTTGTTATATCTAACATGGCATTTTTCTGTGGAACCTCTTTACGATATATATTAATACTCATCACATCTGCATATTTTTGTGCGGACTTCCATACAAATTCCGGAGGGAAACCTGCAAACCGGCATCCCATATACAATTGATGGGGAGCATATTCTTTAACTGCTTGCAATACCGTTGAAAAATATCTATTTGTGAATTGGTCAAGATATTCGTCCCTATCCCTCTTAAATGCCTCTGTTTCCTTCTCAACCTTATTGATTTCTTTCCAATCAGCAAATGAAGTTTCCCAATTTTTATTTAATTCTTCAATCGTACCATATTTTTCCTTGCATAGTCTTATAAATTCTTTTTTACAAGGTTGTTCACTATCATTTTTAATCGTTCCCTCCCAGACTCCATCCCACGAGAGTTCGTTATCCACAAAATAACCTATACAATATGGATTATCCTTGTATGAAGCCACTCCTTTGCTAATACTATCCTTAACAATGTCCTCAAATTGTGGGTCAAAAACATCATACATAGGACCCCAATACCCCGGAGCATTTTTTATTTTCGGAACATTTTCCGGTACTAAAATTAAGATGAACGGAATTTTCTTATCTAAGAAAAAATGTATTGAACTCCATGCCCCAATTGTATTAAAACCCCATTTTTTCAATCGAGCAGTTGTTTGTTCACTCCATGGCTTTTCCCATCTTTTACCAAACTGGCGGATTAGATTCGCCTTATAAGGACAATACAACCACCCTTCATCCAGAATATGACCAAACCAATGCCCACCCTTATTTGTCATAGTAAAACAACCCTTAAATTTTGGGTCGTCTTTATCAGGTATATACTCAAACCACCTTTCTCGTTTTGTAATAAAAGTACAATCACTAAGTCCCACACAATTCACACCTATTGATAAGAACAAACGCCCTTCCGGAGTTACAAGCCACCAATAACCATTTATCAACTCTGTCCTGAACCAGCCTGTTGCTTCTAACTGAGGTCCTTTTTTCCATCCACCATAAGTATCAAAATCATTATCTACAAATGAACGATTTCGAATCTTTTTTAATTCTTTATTCGCATTACATATCATTTCCTTCTCTGAATGAGTTTTCCCCTTCCAGTCCGCATGTTTATATTGTCCTAACATATCCACAAAAGGCAAAGGAAAATCAGGCAAATCATAACCCTTTTCCAATCTTATCTCACGAATCACAAGATGGGTTGAAACCTTTGGATGGTCTAAAAAAATTTGAAATCCCGTAATCTTAGATAAATCAAAATTTTTCCCTTTTGCTTCAACAAAATTTCCCGGCGCCCGACGCATACCCCACAACGGATGTTTTGAATAGACTTCCCACCGTTCTTTGTCCTCCGGCACATGGAAAGGATAGGAGTCATTGGGTAATAAAAATGAAACCAATTGCTCTTTCTTGGAAGGTAAAGTAAAACCACCAGTCATGCAATTTTCACTGCCATTGGCACCTTCATTATCAATCCTAACATTCATTCGAACATTTTCTTTTTCAGGGTTATATACCCTTACTGTTAACCAACAATACTCCGACCAATCCCATGTCCCCGACGGAGGTTTGAATAACACATTCGGCCAATTCACTGCATTAAATTTCACTTTTAGTCCATCTTTTGTAGCATAATCTCCTTTGGCTATCTCAGTATCGTGAAAACACAGTTCAGATTTTAAAAGACCCCCACCTATAACAAATTCTTGATTTCCTTCACAGAAAACAGCAACACAAAAAAACATTATGGAAAAACATAATATAATTTCTTTACTCATACCTTTACTCATAACACATCCTTTCTAAATATTTTTAGTTAAAGTATTTATGATAAAATAGTCTAGAAACAATAAAAAAATAACAAATTAAAGACCTACAAAGCCATAAATATGTTACAGACCAATTTGAAGGCTGTGTGTAAAATTCTAATTATAAAATCCATAAAAACAGATAAAAAAAAGGTTCAAAATGACTGAGCAAAGTTCCAATGGGAAATGGGGAGATACCCCCAAACAAAATAACCATGAAATAAGACAAAAATGTAAGCATTCTCTGATAGACCCAAACAAACTACTTGAACTCTATGAACACTGCCTAGAATATACACCGATCGCTGCTGTTCAAGGCTATACCCCTGATGGTCAAATTTTCTTTTGGAATAAGACCAGTGAGTTACTATATGGTTATTTATACAACGAGGTAATTGGAAAGGATATAAAGCAAATATTACTCCCTCCGGAAGAATGGGACACCTTTAATAAAACAGTTCAAAATATCCTTGAAAATGAAAAACCAACTGAGCCTCAAAGATGGGAAGTAAAAACAAGAATAGGAGATTTAAAACAAGTTCTATCTTCCATGATACCTAAAAAAGTTAAAAACAACTTTTACATATTCTGTATAGATGTAGATATTACAGAACTTATTGAAGCACAAAATAAACTTAAAGAAAGCGAACAAAAATATCGGACAATCATTGAATCAGCCCATGAGGGAATCTGGGTAGTGGACGAAAATTTCAAAACAGTTTTCGTCAACAAAAAAATGGCGGATATTCTTGGCTTCCCCCCTAAAGAAATGATAGGAAAATCTACATTAGAGTTTATTCCTCCTGATGAATATCCGGATGTTCAAAAAAAAAGAGCGGAACGCATCAAAGGGAAATTTGGCCAATACGAAAGAACATTAATATGTGCGGACAAATCAAAAAGAATATTTCTCGTTAACGCTTCACCAATATTTGATTCTTCTAACCAGTTTAAGGGGGCAATTGGCTTATTTTCGGACATAACCCAAAGAAAAGAGATTGAAAACATGCTAAAAAGAGAACACGACCGCTTACAGGAATTAATAAACTTATCCCCATCATTATTTATTCTATTAGATAGAAATGGAAACATTCGATTGTTAAATAATACTGCCTATTCAATATTAAAATGTAATGACTCCGCTATAGGAAAAAACTGGTTCTCTACCTTCGTTGCACCCTTCCAAAGAGAAAATTTACAAAAACATTTTGAAGAAATCATGAAAGAAAAAATAATTAACGATACAGAGGATGTTGTTCATGTAGTCAACACAAAAAATGAGGAAAGGACTCTCATTTTGAGACATAACTTCCTTCTCGATGCCAATGGAGAAATTAACAGACTTATCTTTTCCGGGATGGACATAACAGACAGAATTCAAGAAGAAAAAGAACGGCAAGCCATGGAGGAAAAAATCCGTCAAACTCAGCGATTGGAAAGTATAGGTATTCTTGCAGGGGGCATGGCTCACGATTTCAATAACCTTTTGGTTGGAATTATTGGTAATGCAGACCTGGCACTGATGGAAACAGCACCTGACTCACCTGCAAATTACTATCTAAAAGAAATCATTCGCATTTCAAAAGAACTAACCCATTTGTCACAGCAACTTTTAGCATATGCAGGTAAAGGAAAAACTATCGTTAAACCATTATCTTTAACTACACTAATAAAAAATATTGAAACACTTATTACATTATCTGTCCCTAAAAAAGCTGCTATTAAGTTTGATTTAGAAGAAAACCTTCCCTTAATAAATGCAGACCCTGCTCATATCCAACAATTAATCATAAATTTAGTATTAAATGCAGCAGAAGCAATCGGAGATAAATCAGGTGTAATCAATATCGTAACAAAACATATGTATTGCGATGAAAAATATTGGCAAACGACTTACTTCGGAGAAACCTGCAAAGAAGGAACTTATGTGTATTTAGAGATTATCGACAATGGCACAGGAATTGCAAAAGATACAAAAGAACGAATGTTCGAACCCTTCTTTACAACAAAGTTTATCGGTAGAGGATTGGGACTTTCTGCAGTTGCCGGTATAGTCAGAGCCCATAACGGGGCTATTAAAGTTTATACAGAGTTAGGGAAAGGGACATCCTTCAAAATATTTTTTCCCGCCATCGAAGAATCCACATCCTGTAATAAGAATATCATCTGCGATCATGTAGAACATAAACAAAAAACATTCCAAAAATATATCCTTGTAGTCGACGATGAAAAATTAGTAAGAGATACTGTTAAGAATATGTTAGAAATTGGCGGTTTCAATACCTTACTTGCTTCAAATGGAGAAGAAGCCATCAAAATTTATAACAAAAATAAAGAAAAAATAGACATGGTCTTATTAGACATGACCATGCCTATAATGGATGGGGAAGAAACTTTCCGCGAATTGCGTCGGATTAATCCCGATGTTAAAGTTCTATTGTCCAGTGGTTATAATGAAAAAGATATATTGGAGCGGTTCATCGGGAAAGGACTAGCGGGTTTTATACAAAAACCCTTCGTTTCCTCTACTCTTCTACAAATTATCAACTCTATTTTAGAAAAAGAGTAATCTTACAACCATAGTTAACAAACCCATTTGGATTTTTCCCTACACAACCCATTATAATACACCTCACCTTTTTACTGTTTTACTATCTCAATTAAGAATATCCATTCTTTCTTAATTCAAAGTCATGCGGAGAGATGTCCGAGTGGCTTAAGGAGCACGCTTGGAAAGCGTGTGTACGGGAAACCGTACCGAGGGTTCGAATCCCTCTCTCTCCGCCATAATCATTTTAATGTAAGCATAAAATTTTTAACAACAAAAAAATAACAGAAGCATCCCTTGCCTCTTCCCTTAATAAACACTTCTATCTATTCTTACAGACTTTTTATTCGATTTTATTTATACGATGCTTTTTTTCTATAAAAACATATTCATCCTTTAATACATACCTTACAATCAAACCCTTGATATTGACTATCTCTCACCAGTAAGGTTAAAATTACTTCACATGTTTCGTTTTAAAATCATGACATAATGAAAGAAAGATTCCCTTATGAAAATGGCATTGAATGCATGGATGGTTTGTGGTTTTCAAGGAGAGGTAAAAATAGGGTCTGTAATTAAGCAAATAAAAGATATGGGCTGGGATGGAATAGAACTGTGTTACGGCGCAGGAGAATTATCCCCTTCCACATCATCAAATGAGTTAAAAAAAATTCGGGAGGTAATAGAATCTGATAGCTTAGAGATACCTTCACTGGCAACAGGTTTTTACTGGGGTTGCTCTTTAGGGACTCCGGATAAAGAAGAGAGGGATAAAGCAGTTGAATTTACAAAGACATATATAGAAACGGCTTGCCAATTAGGCGCAGGTGCAGTTCTCGTATTACCCGGCACAGTGGATGTTTGTTTCGATGCTAATAGACCCATTGTCTCAGCAGAAGAAGTATGGAAATGGGCTCAGGATTCAATCCATCAACTTATTCCAACGGCCGAGCAAAATCAGGTTATCATTGCTCTCGAAAATGTATGGAGCAAATTTCTAACTGGACCTTTCGAATTCGCTCAATTTATTGATACATTCCAATCTCCATGGGTAAAGGCATATTTCGATGCAGGAAACTGTCTCATTAACGGATATCCAGAACACTGGGCTGAAATTTTAGGCAACCGAATAGCCCGTGTGCATATTAAAAACTTCAAAAGGAATAATGGGGGCGGAACATTAGATAACTTTACACCCAGTCTGCTTGAAGGAGATATGAATTGGAAAGGTCTCCTTCACACACTCCGGAACATCGGATATGATTACTACCTCACGGCTGAAGTAATTGTAGGCGACAAAGGCATGCCTAACATGGAACAGACTAAAAGGGTGGCCCAAGAACTTAAAATCATATTATCCAAATAGAAACAAAACAATTTTCTCCGAAAAAATCGAATCACAGTAATTTTCAAATAGGAGATGATAACATGTTAAATCGAAGACAATTTATAACGACATCTGCTATGGCAATGGCAACCACAACTTTATCAAGAAAGGTTAGGGCTCAATCGCCCAAAATGCGAGTAGGTATCATTGGTTGCCGGAATAGAGGGCCACAAGTGGCCGATAACCTCGTTAAATCCGGTTATTTCCAAATAAAAACTTTATGCGACTGTGACGAAGAAATGCTAAATAAAGGCAAAAAGGAATTACAAAAAGATAATATAGATGTTCCCGTTCTTGAAAAAGATTTCCGCCGACTATTAGACGACAAAGAAATTGATGTAATTGTTGTTGCTACACCCGACCACTGGCATTGCCTTATGACTGTAATGGCTTTAGATGCGGGCAAACATGTATATGTAGAAAAGCCCTTTTCCTATAACATTTACGACGGATATGCTGTCCTTCAAGCAATGAAGAAACATCCTAAACAAGTAGGGGTAGTAGGCTCACAACAACGAAGCGGAAAACATTTTCAGGAAGCACGCGATTTTGTCCAATCAGGAGCACTCGGCAAAATAAGTTTTGCCCGAGCGGGCATTATTCATTGGAGAGAGCCTTTACCTCGGGTTCCGGATAGTGAACCACCCAAGACTCTTGACTATGACATGTGGACAGGTCCTGCGCCCTTGAAACCTTATAATAAATATCGTGTGCATTATAATTGGCACTTTATGCTCGATTATGGCACTGGCGATACGGGTAATTGGGGGGCTCATTGGTTGGATATTCTCCGTTGGTTCTTAAATCTTAATTCCCCAACACGCATTCAGGGAACAGGAGGGCAATTCATAACCAAAGATATTAAAGAATGGCCAGACACACAAACCACCATATTGGAATATCCCGAACTAACTGTTGTATGGGAACTGCGATTATGGTCAGAATACGGACCCAGTGCCTTTGCAGAATTTCATGGTGACAAAGGAACCTTGATTATAACTCGCGAAAATTGGAAAGTTTTTGAACGAGATTCTAAAAAATCTCCCAAAACATATCCCGGCAGTGACATAGATGTTCCCCATGCCGTCAATTTTGCTAAAACCATACTTGGTGAAGAAAAACCCAATGCCCCCGCCGAAGAAGGACACTTAACGGCCGTTTTGTGCCATTTGTGCAATATCAGCACATTTATTCCGAGACCGTTAGAATTTAACCCCGAAACTTTATCCTTCAAAAATGACCCCGAAGCCGACAAATGGATAAAACGCCCTTACCGCACCCCCTGGAACATTGAACAGTATTTGTAGTGAACTTGCGTGGAAATAGATACAGTTCAAAACACATATAAAACTATCGCGTTAATAAACCCTAATACTCTAAAACCGCCTATTTCACCGGTGGGACTTGAGTATATTGCGGAAGTTTTATCACAAGATGGGTATCAAATCGTATGGATAGATTTGTGTTTTTCGGATAACTGGGAACACACTCTAAAAATGGATTTGTCTAATTCCAATATCGACCTCATTGGTATTACCATCCGTAATCTTGATGAAGCCATGATGTCAAGCCAAACCTTTTTCGTTGATTTTATTAATAATATAGTTCAACTATGCAGGCAATTATCGAATGCCCCTATTTTCTTAGGTGGCGCGGGGTTTTCAATTACACCATGCGAAATCCTGAACTATACACAGGCAGATTTTGGACTCGTTGGAAATGGTGTAAATTCCATTTCGGACTTTATTACAGCGATACAAAACCAGACATATGCAAAATTTCCCGGATGCACTTACAAAAACGACGATGGAAAAATTCTCATAAATCCTTCAAATAAAAAATTAATAAACAAATATCCCACTTTCCTGTTTCATAGAAATTTTGCAAACCTTGAAAGGTACTTTCAGGAAGGTGGACAAGTAGGAATTGAAACAAAACGAGGTTGTTCCCAGAAATGCATCTACTGTGTTGAAAGTGCTAAAGAAGATATTACCGTTGAACTTCGCAAACCCGAAAGCGTCCTCTTCGAGATAGAGCAACTTATAAACAGAGGTATCAATGTCTTTCATTGGTGCGACAGTGAATTCAACATTCCATTGGAACAGGCTCTTCAAATATGCGAGGCGATTATACGGAAAGGAATAAACAAAAAAATAAAATGGTATACTTACGGCTCGCCGGTACCCTTCACAGAAGAATTAGCAGTCAAAATGGAGCAGGCAGGTTGCAAAGGAATAAACTTTGGAGTCGATTCACTACACAACAAACAATTAAGACTACTTCAAAAACCCCATCGATATGAAGATATAAAGCGATTAATAAATATATTGAACAAAACGAACATTGCTGTAATGTTTGATTTACTTATAGGAGGCCCTGGCGAAACGAAGGAAACGGCTTTATTCACAATTGAACATGCGTTAAAACTTAAGCCCCATGCATTAGGCATAGCAGTAGGTGTTCGTCTCTATCCCTACACTGTCTTAGGACAAAATATACTTTCACTCTACAAAACAGGACATATTTCAGAAACTTCTATCCATGGAAAACCCATTGAGCAAAACAAAAACTTATACCATCCTACTCACTACCTCTCTGAAAAAATTGACACAGATTTTTTTAAATACTTATCAGACCTCGTGAAAAATAACCCTTCCGTTTTTCTATCCCTACCCGCTAATGAAGAAGGCAGTTATTCCTACTGCAATCACGATTATCTAACAAATGCCATCAAAAATGGATCCCGTGGTGCTTATTGGGATATTCTGCGGAAAAGAAAGATTTCTTAAAACCCTTACCCCCTTTAAATCTAAAAAGTTTCAACAACCTTATGCAATATTTCTCTTCTTTTTACCGGCGACCCGTTCCATAAAGGCATCGATTCGATTCCCAATTTGCTCATCACTCCACATTCTTGTATCATTCTGGTCGGCCTCGATTAACAAAACAGGAACATCATATTTTTCTTCCATAGTCCGTGCTAATTCATACTGGCCAAAAGAGTAGGCTCGACAGGAACGGTTGGAATGCATCACCAATCCGTCCAAACTAAAATTCTGCACCATCTGGTAAAGTTCGCGTTCACGGAAATCAATCCCATGATTAATATACCCTGCCAAATAATCGGCAGACATTGCACGAAGGGGATTAGATATATCTCTGTCTTCCGCCTGATAACAGAAACTACGAGTATAAGTCGAAACAACCAGCGCAGAATTATGCTGTGAAAATCGTTCAGACAAAAACTTTATTTTATACCAAACGGGCAGATTATCCCATCCCAATCGATATTCTTCTTTCTCCAGAGTTCCAATACCTTGTTCAATTCGTTCTAATAACTCCGCCTTCAAAGTTTCATAGTATTCAATACAACCTTGTGTACCTCGTAAAGTTACAATAGGAGCCAGATGTATAAAAGTATCAAACGAATTCATCGGAGCGGGCTTGTGCTGTAACAAATCCTGTATCTCTCTCCATAATTTCACCGCACGGTCCGCAAGTTCCAATGTTTCCATAAACTTATCCCACTCCACAGGCTTCCCGGTAATCTCACCTACAATGTCTATCATATTTCTTAATTGTGCTTCCATATAATCTATGGCTTCCGGCCTATCCTTTATTCCATACTGAAATGGAGCATCAATAAAAATTAGCGGGACATTAAATATCCGCTGTAATTCTTCATACCACTTTGTTACAGTCCCACAGATATTATTGCAACACACCAGAAAATCGGGCTTTGGACTGGCACTACCCATAAGCGGACCTTTCCCTGAAAGAGCAGAACCTATATCTGTCCGTGCATAAGAACATAAGTCCCGAGAAAAACCCTGTTCCTCCGCCACCGCACAAATCTCATCGGAGATTTTCATCGTTCCCGCCATTGCCGCCACATTTTCCGGATAGATAGGAATTACTCCACCTGCATGAAGAATCTCCACAGGTCCTCCACTGGTAATCCATGCTATTTTTTGATTTGGGTCGTTTTCTCCGGCTTTTGCCATCATGTAATAGAAACCCATTAACTCTTTCATCTTTGCAGTTGAACGAATTGGAACACGCTGACTCATAAAACATTAAATCCCTTCATTATATGTTTTGTATTATTTTATCCAGAGATCCTTTACTTCTTTTTATCAATTCCAAACCAATTATACTCGCACCTAAAGCCCCTATTATCTGGGGCTCCTCTGGTACAATCAATTCTTGCCTCAGTGTTTTAGATAACCAGTTCACAACCCCCTTATTTTTCGCAACGCCCCCCGTCATCATAACCGGCGGAACAACACCCACTCGCGACACCAGAGCCTGAACCCGTTCCGCAATTGCACGACACAAACCTGATACAACAGAGGGGATTTCCTCTCCCTGGGCTAATAATGAAATAACTTCACTTTCCGCGAAAACCGTACAGGTAGATGAAATTTTCGAACTCTTTTCAGAACGAACAGCCATATCTCCCATCTCATCAAGATGAATACCGAGTGTTCGTGCCATAACCTCTAAAAAACGACCGGTCCCCGCAGCACACTTATCATTCATCTCAAAACGCCCTACCTGTCCATCGGACTCCAACAAAATCGCTTTTGAGTCTTGTCCACCTATATCAATAACAAATCGAATCTCGGGCATCATTACATAAGCCCCTTTAGCATGACAGGTAATCTCTGTTATACTTTTTGTTTTATTTTGAATAATATCTCTTCCATAACCTGTAGTTATAATCGCCTTGACACAATCATCGGATACCCCCGTTTGCAGTAAAACCTCTCTTTTTACATCCTCCGCAGATTGAACCAGCCTCCCTCCTGTCGGACGAACCGCAAATGCCAGCCTTTTCCCTTCATTATCAAGAAGAACCGCTTTAGCCGTAGCAGAGCCTATATCAAGACCGATAACAAAATATTCACTCATAATAAATCAATTACCTATTCATCAAAGTTTCTACAAATGCCTCAACTCTTGTGCGAAACGCCTCCGGAACAGGCTGATTTTGTTCTACTTCCAGGAGAAGACTAGGAATTCCCTCCTGTTCCAATCTCTTACGAATATATGGATAATTAAACGCATACGGGTCGCAAAACTTCGTCTGGAGGAATATGACACCATTAACATCCCCGGACTTTACTTTCTCAATATAAACCTGTGCAGGGTCATAACCCGGTTTATAAAAAGCAGGACATGGAATTCGAGAAAGATACATTTGTGCCAACATCTCAATCGGTTCCCCCTGTGGAACAGGAGGAATAACATACGACCTTGAACCCATACATAAATCATCATCAGAAACAACCGCACCTGTTCCTTCTATAGACTGAATAAACCCCTGAGCCTGACAAACGCTTCCACCTACCAATACCCGCGGTTTCTTTACATCCTCAGGTGTTATGCTTTTCAAATCCCTAATCAGTTTTTCCAACAACTCATTATGTTCCTCTTTCTTCATAACAAAAGAAGAAAGAACCACCAAAAACATATCCGTTCCGCTAATTAAATATGGCGACTCTCTCCTTATTTGATACAAAATTTTCATGTTATTTCTATGCTTTTCATAAAGATGGATACTTTCAAGAATCTTTTCATCTGTTATTTTACTTCCACTAATGTTTTCTACCTCTTCCTTTACCCGGGCGAGTTCGCGTTTCAAGTAATTTAAGGCAATATCTCCCGCATTCAAATTAGGTGTAGAAACCACAATAACAGGTGCTCCTTCTACTCTTCTACGCCACGCTTCTGCTAAATTTTGCATTGTATCACAAGTATGGCTAAATACCACTAAATCCAAAAATGAAAAATCTCCTTCAAGCCCCAGATTCAACACACCTTTTGCAAAACTACATGCATACGGTTGTAGCCACTGGTCTGCTAAAGGTGTGCCCCCTTCTTTCCCTATCACACGAACCGGGAAATACCCTCCTGCATGAAATAACTCCTGTGGAGAATAGGTACATAAATAACCTGCAATTTTCTCTCCTGCCTGTTTCGCCCTCTTCGCGAAACAATACAAATCATCCTGTACCTCCATAAACGGTTTCATTAATTCTCTTACATTTAAACTCATATCTTTTTCCTTATTCTTCAAAATATCCTTAAAATACACTCACATTTTAACAAAAATAAAACTCCTTTGTCCTATTTGATACTTATCACATATATTAACAGCATAAAAAAATGACTTCAAAAGCCCCTTTTAAGATAAAATATTATAAATAATTTAAACAAATTAACTATAGATAAGATAGTTGAACATGAAAAAAAGTAGTTTTTCCATCAGCATCAGTATTATCTCATATTTTTTATTATTTTCTTTCTCCATATCCATTCAAGCCCAACTTTCACAGGAAGACATTCACCGACTAAAAGAAAAAGCATCTATTAACGGTTGGACATTTGAAATTGGAGAAACACCTGCAACAAAAAGAAGTCTAAACGAACTAACAGGTTATATTCCACCAGACCCTCAATTTCTCGATGAATTACAATTTGAAGAAAAACCAATCATTCCAATAGAGAAACTACCTTCCCGATGGGATTGGCGAGAAAAAACACCCGGTGGTTTACCCCCTATCCGTGACCAGGACTCTTGCGGTTCTTGCTGGGCTTTCGCCACCGTAGGAGCATTAGAATGTGCAATTAAAATCAAAGATGGAATAAATGTAGATTTATCCGAACAGTGGCTGGTAGACTGTGCCACTGGATTATTTTGGTATGGCTGTGACGGGGGAATTTCTGCCCACGATTGGCATAAAGGAAGTAGGACAGATTCATGCGGAGGGTACGGTGCTGTTCTTGAAAATGATTATCCGTATATAGGCTATAACAGTAGCGGTTGTAACTGCCCCAAACCTCATTACTACACTATACGGAACTGGAGTTATGTAGGTCCTATGTTAGGGATACCCTCCCTTGACGCATTAAAAACTGCCATATACCGATATGGACCTATTGTCGCCTCTATGGAAGCAAAAGAATCTTTTCAGGCATACAAAGGGGGCGTCTATAATGATAATTCAGAATCAAAAGCCCTGCCCAATCACATGGTAGTAATAGTTGGCTGGGACGATAATTATGGGGGTGGGTCTTTTATTATCCGGAATTCTTGGGGCCCCTATTGGGGGGAAAATGGATATGGGTATATTGCCTATGGGACTGCACAAATAGGTTATGGGGCTGATTATATAGAATACGGCACACCGCTAGATAACTTAGTGGTAACACCTCAACAAAATCTACTATTCTATTTAAGTTCCAATAATTTTATTTCTCCTTCTTCAATCGGTATTCGACTGGAAAATATTGGCGAATACAATATCAATTGGACATCCACTGCAGACTCAGGCATTGCACTAAACCCATCTTCAGGCACCTTAAGATCAGGAGAATATATAACAATCCAACTAACCATTACCCAAATTCCTGCTCAATCGGGTACCTACATAAAAAACTTTTCAATCACAAATACTTCCACTCAAAATACACAAAACTTCAAAGTAAAACTAAAAAAAGCCTATCCCGCCCCCATTGTATTCAACTTAAATACGGACCCTGGTTGGGACAAAACAGGGAATTGGTCATTTGGGAAACCTGCAGGATTAAACAATAACCCATCTTCTGGATATACAGGCCAATATGTGTATGGATACAACCTTAATGGCGCTTATGAAAATAATATGGGAGAAGAAGTTCTAATATCCCATCCTATAGATTGTTCAAATTTTAGGAATATTACACTATCTTTTTACAGATGGCTTGGAATTGAAGATTCCGAATATGACCAGGCACGGGTTGATGTCAGCACAAATGGAACAACCTGGACAACAATTTGGAAACATTCTTCCGACTCTTTCCAAGAAACCTCTTGGAGTTTACAAACCTATAACCTATCCTCCATCGCTGACCGACAACCACTATTACTTATTCGCTGGGTTATGGGCCCAACAGATTACAGTATTTCCTATTCCGGATGGAATATTGACGATATATCCATTTCAGGAAACCCAGCAAATGTCACTGTGCCCAATTTGATTGGCAAAACTTTACAAGAAGCCATTTCGAACATCACCTCTGCCGGTCTAACTCAGGGGCAAACAAATTGGGCGTGTAGCAATTCAATACCCGAAGGATCCGTTAGTTCACAATTCCCCCAAGCGGGAACCTCTGTTCCGTATGGAACACAAGTAAATCTAACTGTTTCTTCTGGATTTTGTCCAGTCATTGTTCCTAATGTAACAGGGTTATCCCTTACATCAGCAGAAAATCAAATTACTTCAAATGGACTTACCACAGGCACGATAGAGTATTTATGTAACGACTCAACTCCTGAAAACAATGTAATTAATCAAAGCCCGGAGGCAGGTATAGAAGTTCCTTATGGCACCGCAGTGCACTTAATCATATCAACAGGTCCCTGCCCACAAGAAGGGACTATTGACGGAAACATAGAAGGAGAAGTAGAGGGTGAAGGGATAAATGAAGAAGGTGAAGAAGGGAATCCTGATGGAATAATTGAGGGAAATACCGAAGGTAGCACAGAAGGAGTTCCTGAAGGGACATCCGAGGGCTCCATAGAAGGTATTTTAGAAGGGACCGCAGAAGGAACAAACGAAGGATGGTCTGAAGGTATTATTGAAGGAACATCAGAAGGTAGTTATGAAGGAATTGTTCCAGAAGGAATAACAGAAGGAATCGGAGAAGGGAGTACTGAAGGAACCACAGAAGGAGACGGGGAAGGTGTTGTATCAGAGGGAACTAATGAAGGAATCCACGAAGGAACGCCAGAAGGAGCAAGTGAAGGGCCCTCAGAAGGGATTATAGAAGGAACAAGCGAAGGAGCAACGGAAGGAGAACCTACTCCAACCTATCATAGTGCCGACCAAAACAAAGATAATATCATCGATTTGAGTGAACTCCTTCGTGTAATCCAATTCTTCAACTCCGGAGGCTACCACTGTGAAAAATTCTCTGAAGATGGCTACGCTCCTGGAATAAGCGTCCAAAACGATTGTATCCCCCATACTTCTGACTATAATCCACAAAATTGGATTATTGAACTTTCCGAACTTTTGCGGCTTATTCAACTCTTCAATTCAGGTACTTACTATCTCTGTATCGGTTTTAGTGAGGATAATTACTGCCCATTGCAAAAAGAAAACTAAAAATAATTTTATACATCTTTCCCAAACAAACTTCAGGAAAACCACTCTTCTCCTTTCTCATCATTTTTCAAACTAATTGAAATATAGAATAAAGAATTTAACACCTTTGAAAAATAATACCCCTACCTTTCAAAATAACTCCATTCCCATAATTTCAGACAGTTTCTTTACCATCCAATGCCGGGCTATCTTCTCCCATCTCTTTGTTTTTCTTCGCAATTTTCATAACCATAAAATCTTTAATCTTATCAAACCATGGTTTTATGTATTCCCACGGCATACTATTCAACATAGCAATAAGTAACATATAAATACACATAACAAAAATCATACAACCTAACCAATAATAAGTGGCAAACTCCTGCTCCCACATCGTATAGAAGAAATACCCCATCATGGCAGAAATATACAGCCAGATAATAGCAATAGCCCGAGAAATATAATCGGATTTAGGAGAGAAAAACAACAGTGGAACCGCCAACATGATGTAATAATAATAGGTCGGCGAAACCAAAAAGAAACAGGGGACAAAACCAAATACGAAACTTTCATAAGCAGAAAGTCTTCTCGAGGCAATCAAACATAAAAATAACACAATAGCCATCGTAATCCACCATCTCCGGGCCTGTTCTTGATATATGATACTCCTGGTAAAAGGTTTCCATGGTGAAATTAATTTTCTCATCGCGGACGCAAAAGTTAACGGTTCGTTAGAACTATTTTTTACAACAGGTTTTGGAGCAGATGGAGTGGAGGGAGTAGATTGCGGATTATTTCCCTGGGAAACAGTTGGGTCTGTAATAGGTCTACCCAACAAAGCATTCGCAACTACACCCGTTATATCCTTCACTGTTTTTTTCAAATCTAAATTTTTTGGATACTGTGCAATAAAAATATATTTATATCCTACCCGCCATGGAGAAATATCCCTACTATGCCTCCCAATCTTGTCCGCATAATCTTTCCACTGATACATCCCTCCATAATAGCCAAAAGAGGCTATAAAAAGTATTGAAATGGTCAAAGCAAACGAAACAAAGTAATGCACCCAATGCCGTTCCATTCTGCCAGAAAAATATCCCCACAGACCCGCCCAAAACAGTAAGAGTCCAAACAAAACAAGCGGAACAAAAACGAGTAGATGAATAAAGAAAGGCAAGGGCCACGGAATAGTAAAACCTTCAAATAGCCTTGCAGGAAATTTCCGAATTACAAAACTTATTACAATAGAAATCAGTAAATTAAACCCCAGAAAACATAAAACTATACCTAATCGATGTTTGCGGTCAAAAAAACGGATTTTTAGTTCGTCATAACCTATCTGTAACATCTTACATAAATCCCAGAAGAACCTCACTCCCGGACCAAACAAAAACACAGCAGGAAAAACACGAGAAATCACAGAATAAGCCGTAAAGATACCAGCCCATTTATACCGGTTCAACTTTATCATACACGCAGATAGCACCAAACACATTGCAAAATCTGTACGTAAATAAGCCCCTTTCATGTGCGAAAATCGCATCATGTAATGAGTTCCTATTAGTATGAGCATAAACATCGCCGGACGCAATCCAAAAGTGTATAACACTACAAGGGTCGTAATTCCAATGAAAATTAAATCCAGCGAAGCCAGTATCAGCATCTGATTCCGGTTATCCGTAGAAACAGGATTACTTAAAAATCCCCCTACTAACATAGACCAGATAGGAGAAGCGTTATAACCCTTGTCTCTCAAAACATTATTCCAACGACTCGTCGTTAATTCCCTCTTAAAAAATCGAATATCTTTCAACCATTCTTCCCATCGTTCCGGCGAAAAACGACTCTTATACTGGTCTCTATTCTTTAAAACATCATCAACAGAAATATAGGTTCCATTTACAAGATTTCTTATTGTATTTTGTGGATTAGAATATTTTCGGTCTGTTTCATCATCTGCAATCAAACTCGCCGCATAAAGCCCTGTATAGCCAATTTCCTTCGCATATTTAGAGCCTAAATAGTAATGATAAAATTCATAAGCATTAAAAAAAGTACCATATCTCCATTGTCCAAAACTATCAATATAATTCCCAACAGCAAGAAAAGCACAAATACACAAAGAAGCGAGTAAAAATCCCCTTGTAATCCCCGACATTGTAGCGCCTAAATTTGAAACAACCCATTTCCGATTAAAAATTACCAATCCAATTATAATAAGTATTGTCAAAGACGGCACTAAGTATCGTAGGTCATTCTGATTAGCAAACTTTTGTAATTCCCATAAAATAATCTGAAATAAGGAAGGAGAATTCTCCATATTTACCTCCAACTAAAATTTCTATCTTTAAATAAAATTACTATAAGTTTATCATAATAGCCCTTCCCAATTAGTTCTGCCCATCCCATAACAATCATATCTATCTTCCTATAAACAATATTTCCTACAATTAGAATCAAATTCAGAAACTTCAAATCTTATTTCGTAAAGCAAGATAATGAGCCACACATGATTCTCCCAATGCTTCAAGGTTATACCCACCCTCAAGTACAGACACGACTCTTCCCCCAGCAACCCCTTTGACAGCACGGGTTATCTTTGCAAAATCCTCTTCACCTAAATTCTGACTTCCCAATGGGTCCTTCCGATGAGCATCAAATCCCGCAGATATAATTAAAAACTCAGGTTGAAATCTTTTTAACTCAGGAAGAATAAGATTTTCAATAGCCGAATGCCACAGTTCCTCAGGAACACCCGGCATCATCTGTATATTCAAATTTGTATTATTCTTTCCCCTTTCTTCCGGAAACCCCGTCCCCGGATAATGAGGGAATTGATGAATACTAATATAATAAACCCTATCATCATCATAAAATATCTTTTGTGTTCCATTCCCATGATGAACATCAAAATCAAAAATAGCCACCCTTCTTAACCCTGCCACATCCGTTAACCACCTTGCTGCTATAGCCACATTATTAAACAAACAAAAACCCATTGCTCGATTTGGCTCTGCATGGTGTCCTGGGGGTCTCATTATTTCAAAAACACTATTATATCTACCTTCTAAAACAGCCTTGCATGCAGATATAGCCCCTCCCGCTGCTAATAATGCAGCTATCCATGAGGTTTCCCCCATCACTGTATCCGGGTCCGGATAATCTAAACTATTTTTGCATACCTGTTCAATTGTATCCAAATGTTGAACTGTATGAACTCTTAATATGTCCTCACGAGTAGCTGGTTCTATCTCCAAAAAAGGAGGGTCCATTTTATGCCTTTCAAATGCATCTAAAATAGCTTCTAACCTCGCAGGTTTCTCGGGGTGATAAGGACCCGTATCGTGAAAAATCCCCTCCTCCCGGAAAACAATTGCTGTCTCATTCATATATAAAACCTTTTACTACAAAAATATACTTACTCATCATTTCTTTAATTTATTATTATCTACTACGAACCTCCTTGAACAATTCGGGCCACAAGACTCATAATTTTCGCTCTATAATAATAGAATAACAGGGGATTTTGCTCATAAATCCTTAAAGAAGGGGAAAGTCTGTTGAGCGATTCTGCCCTTTCCTTACGAGTTAAAACACCAATCGGGGCCTTTCTCGCATCTGCACGCTCTAATACTAATAGATATTCTCTATCTTCCAACCCATCTCGCAAACATTCCAATCGGATAGAAGTCACGGGTGGTTCAATAACAGGCTCCGTCGGTTTTTCTCTCCGGGGTGGATATAACAAACGCCCATCACCATTACCCCATCTCTGTCCATCCGGACTTATCGACATAGGCTCTTCCCAGGGATTCTGTAACCAATAGGTTATTGACCAGTACAAGTCCCCATCCAACCCACATTTGTCCAACTGCCAATAGCGTATCCGATGATTTATTGCAGGATGATCCACAAAATTATTAGCATAAGGAGCGCGAGGACCCGTACATACATACCACCATACAGTTTCTCCAAGACTCTGCCTCCATTGAGCCCTTGTTTCATCATACATATCAAAAATCGGCACCCATAGATTAACCACACCCCAGAAATGGGGCACGGGAGCCAATTCCTGGTTACAGGTTAAAAGCCTGCGTATATCCGGACAGGCCCATTGCAACAGTTCCATCCCTTTTTTGACATTCGAATATTCCGCACGCGGTGGTTCATCGACCCAATACCAATAGGCTTTATGTAACCATCCCTTTTCACGAAGGTGTTCCTGCACCTGACTATATATAGACGTAAACAACCGATTATATTCATTGGAATATATCGTCGCACCATTCAGTTCCGAAGGTAAACCGCCTATGTTAAACGTATTAAAATTATATTGATTTAAATATTTTTCCATTGCTTTATCAAATTCCGTAAAATCAACAACAGCCTCTGGAGGACTCCCTTCAAAAGTCCACTTTATCGGGGCATAAGCATGAGGGGTATAGGGTGAAATTCGATATTCCATACAAGTCTTCATATATAAATCAAAAACTTCCTTCTTCTGTTCTTCCGTCAAGGGTCCATGCCACGAATAATCAGGGGAAACACCATAAGCAGTCTCCGTGCTTGTATAAGACGGGAGAACATAATTTAATACTTGTACTTTGTAAGGAACCTCTATGTTCAACCCTGTCGAAGTTAATTGTATCTTACCCTCATAAACACCAGGAGGTTGTCCTTTCCCCACATACAAACGAACCCATAACACAATATTTCCTCCACTTGAGTTATGAACTACATCCTTTACAGGAACAATGGGGTCAGGATAATCTTTTAAATCACCATAATAATCGGACACCGTATGGACAGAAACATAATTTACTTCAAAAACCTTGAATTGGTTTGCAGGTAATGTATATCCATCCTTTGTTTTGGCATCCGTAATATTAACTTTTAATGATGAAACAGTCCCTTTCGGACTAACAACTACTTGAAATGCCTCATATTCATTCCGAGCAATATCCAGTGGAACATATTCCAGAGAACAATCCGGTACCGGTTCATCTTTACCTACCTTTTCTACTGCGGGAGAAAACCAAACGGACATCGCATCATTTTCAGCAATCTTTGCTTTGAGTGAAGAAAGCCTATGTATTCTCCTCATCCGTTCTTCCGGCGAAACTTCTCCTTTCGCCTGTCTTGTCGGAGTTAACATAAGCCTTTGACTGTAAGATTGAAACAGCCATTCCGAATTCGGGAAATTGCCTGATTCCAATACATTTGAAACCCGGCCCCTTAAATTTTTCTCAATTTCTCCCAGCCCATCAATTTCCCGGACCTCCTGTCTTTCAAATTTGTATCCTTCATCTTTAAGTATATACCATTGATAACCCAAACCTGGTGATGGCAACAAAACCCTTATCCATAAGGGGGATATATCTATCCTCAAAATAGCATATTTTCCAGACCCCAATTCTTGAATACCACCGGCTACAGAATCTAATGTAGGAACATAGTCGGGACTTTTCAGTATCTCTACATCTTTTATTTTATTCTGATTAATATCATACAACAACTCTACCCTCCTATTCTGTAATTTTTCATAAAACTCTCCCATATTCAAAATTACAGTCGATTTTCCATGAAGGTAAAAATTTTGTTTCTCAAATACCTTCCCATCCGGTAGTGTGAACTTTCCTTCTATCCGATAAGGACCCTCTGGAAGTCCTTCCAAAGAAAAGGTAACAGATTTCCCTAAATTCCCTGTACTTTTCTGAACCGCCTCATTATTTGCATTCATTAATTGAACAGTATATTGAACCGGTGGCTCTATTAGACGGTATTTAGAGTGCCGCGCCATCCAGACTCGCAATGAATTATCTTCCACAACATAAGTTATATCTGCCCTTTGGTCCGGAACTTCGCTTAATTTTTTTAAAACCTCCTCTTTGTTCACTACCCGAGCATAAAAGCCCCAGTTTCCAAAGCCCTGGTCCACTTTTATTAACAGGGGATTCAAACCCGCTTTTAATGTTATTCCAAAACAATCATCATCAGCCACAGCGCCCCTTGAACAATGATTATCCCATACCCGTTCCCCATTCAGCCATACACGAATTCCATCGTTACTCCCAACTCCTAAAATCACTTCTTTATCTACATCGCTTTTTAAATAACAAAAGGCATAAGCCACTTTTCCCCCCTGATTGTCCTCGAACACTTTATTAAAGTCTATATAGTCTGTTGGGGATATATATCTTTTCCATACCCTCGAGACACCATTACCCGGGTCAACAGACATTCCTTCTTCAGGGGTAATATTACTTTCACCTCCAGCTCGAGCAAAATAATCAATATAAAAACCTAAAGTGGTCTCATCATGGCGAAATTCCACAACTCCTTCCTTTAACGGATTTGGAAAAGGACCACAAACCAACCAATCCTTAACAAAAATGCCTTCCTGAACCGAAAAAATAGGGGCTGTCTCTGCAAATACATCCATTAGGGATATACATACAATACAGATAAACAATATTCCACAAAAAAATTTATTCATATCTTATTCCTTATTTTATTGTTTATAAAAAGATAAAATAAACATAAAAAAAGAGTACACTAATTTTCAAATAGTATACTCCCCAAAAAAACAACTTATAAAACAACAACTATAAATTCGGACCTGCTTCCATAACAGAGGAATCCACCTGTGCCTTAAATCTTTCAAAGTTTTTCATAAATAAACCAACGAGGTGTTCCATTTTCTGCTTATACGCCATTTTATCCTGCCAGGTATGCTCGGGAATCAATACTCGTTGGTCCACCTCTATTTCTTCCGGAACCATTAAATTTAATGGGTTGTATACAACATCTTCTGCGATTGAACCAAACCAAATAGCACTATAAATCAAAGGCTCAGATCCCTTCCTCAATTTAATTATCTTTGCATAACAACCCCCTTCAAAATTAAAAATACCGTCTTCACTCCAACCATGTTCATCATCTCCAACAAGAAGCCGTGCAGGGTCTGCTGAAAGAGTCGTCTTTCCCGTTCCTGAAAGACCAAAGAATATAGCACTATCTCCATCCTTTCCAACATTAGCAGAACAATGCATAGGCATCACATCTTTTTCCGGCATGATATAATTCATCACTGTAAAAATACTCTTTTTAATCTCACCCCCCATAATCAGAACCACAAATTAGAACGGTTTTCTCTGTAAGGTTAAGAACAATCGCTGTATCCGAACGAACCTTATCCTTTTCTCCTTCTAACAACAATCCACCACAAGCAAAAACACAGTAGTCAGGTTCACCAAAATTTTCTAACTGCTCCGGAGTTGGTCTTAAAAATAATGTTCGTGCAAATAAAGCATACCATGCCTTTTCCGCTATCACACGAACCTTGATACGATACATCTCATCAGCACCTACAAAACCATCAAAGACATATACATCCTTATCTCGTAGAAACTCACATATCTTTTGATACATGTGATTATATACTTCCCCCGTAGTGGGAAGATTTACCTTGTTCCAGTCCACCGCCTCTTTAGATACATCATCCTGCACAACAAAACGGTCTTCCGGTGATCTGCCTGTCCGTTTTCCTGTTTTGACTATTAAAGTTCCATTAGCACCCAATTCGCCCTCACCTTTTTGAATAGAAATCTCATAAAGTTCCGGAATACTTAAATTCTAAAAATATTTTTACAAGAAATTTGCTTTTGATTAAACCCTGCCTTTAATTCCATTTCTTTTATCCTTATAATTTTGTGTTTTTTTACATTTATTATTTATATATTGGCGACTTTTTTATCAGAGACTATATACGAATTTCAAATTTTTTGATTACCTGCTTTAAATACCAACAATAATTTTTCTCAATAGCCAAACGATTAATAACATAACTATAGGAGCCCAATTAAAAGGTCCAAAATAGGGTAATTTTTTTCTTATAATCTGCAAAAATGGTTCAACAATTATGAGAATCCACTTCCCCCATTTCCTTTCTCTAAGGTCAAATTGTATATAGGGACCCAGCCACACCGCCAAAATAGCTATCATATATAGTGTAAATATTGTATATAACAAATCACGGATAATCATTTACATCCCTTTCATTTAAATTGAAATACATCTACAACCTCATAAACAGCACCACTCGGATTTAATATACTTTTGAATAAGGTAACTCTATCTACAACAAACAGAGGATTCTGTTGTATCTTAACATTTTTCCACGAATTAGATATAAACAGCGAAGGTGTTTTTACTCTTCCCACCGTTATATGCGGATGAAATTTTTGTTTTTCTTGAGGCAAACTAACCATCTGAACAATCTGTTCAATTTTACCTTGTAGAAGATTTAATTCCCCTTCAATAGCATCCAAACCTATCCAGAGAATTCGTGGTTCCTTCCATGATGGGAATACACCAGGTTCGCTTACTTTAAACTTTATAGGGTTAAACTGTGAAGAAATATGTCTTAAATTTTCTCTCAACTCATTACTCTTATTTAACGAAATTCCACCCAAAAAACGTAAAGTTAAGTGCATATTCTCAACAGGGACCCATTTCACTAAAGATCGCAACATACCATAGACAGGTTTGGCACTACTCCAAATAATATCTCTCACATCTGGAGGAATCTCCAGTGCAATAAAAGCCCGATAAGTTTCTTCACTCATAATCTTCTCATTCAATAAAACAATTTGTTGTATTAATACATTGTTATACTCATATATTATAAAAAAAGCAAAGAGTTAACTAAAGTGCACCTTATTGGCCTCTTTTAACGCAAACCATTCATTATCATCTATGCAGACAGAAGGAATCCCTATATCCACCACAACAACCTCCCCAAGGTATTGTTTTGCCAAAGGATTACTGAAACCAATTTTAGGATATTGAAAAGTTACCGTCTTTCTTGCACGAACACAAACACCACAGATGTCTCCCGAATCTGCGTTCATCCCCGAAGGTAAATCTACGGATACAATATTCTTCAATCTACCCATACTTTCTATTGCAACCCGTAAAATACCTGTTACTTCTCCTTTTGTCCCTGTCCCCAAAATAGCATCCACACAGGTTTCATGTTCAGCAATTCTATCCATCTCTTGATAAATATCTTTCTCATCTAAACATGTGATTATTTTCCCACCGAGCCGTAAGTATGTTTTCATAAAGATTTCCGCATCTCCACGGATATTTGAAGGCTCTGACAACAGAATAACCTTTACATCCCAGCCCGCTACCAACACAAACCTTGCTACAACAAACCCATCCCCCCCATTATTTCCTTTACCACATACAACAGTAATAGGTCCCGGCTCTAATTCCTTGAAAACGGCTCTACCCGCATTGTTCATTAAAACAACCCCAGGGATACCCAACTCCTCTATACACCTTCTATCAGCTTCCCGCATTTGCTGAACCGTAAGATAACGCATAGATACAGTAACACCTCCATACATCAAATATTCTACCAATTACACTAAAACCGTATCCGAACCCTATAAGATACTTTACCTGAACCTTCCGCTTTCACTGGCAAATGAAAAATTACTGAAAAAGCATCCTTCTTCTCGTAATCCATGGTTGATTTTACAATTTGCCAATCTCCTATCATCGGCTCCACAATATCCACTGTTATATCATTCTTCTTATGATTCCTGATAACAATATCAAACTCACATTCCACCACACTAGGTCCTAATTTCTGAAAATCTATCTGTGTCCTCTCTCCTACTACATCAAATGCCTTCCCTAACCGTAATCGCACTTCTTCATCTTTAGGGGTGTGTTTTATACGATCCTCTCCAGAAAACTGTAACATCCCTTCGCTATCCTCCTGATATACACGAATAATTCCCTCGGGCAAGGGGAAACCTAACCGGTTATTTTCTGCATTTTTAAACATCAAATAAGTATCCACATTCTCATTACGAATAGGATTTATACGGTCATGGTAAAATGATACATTTCCCCGATATTCATAAATCTTGTTCGCATTGACACCATTAGCAGACAATAAACTTACTTGTTTGGACTGTTTCTGTTTGATAGTTGTTCTTCTGGGAACTGTATAAAGATGATATTCTGCAAATGATTCTTCCCGCACATCCATTGATTTTGCCATACCTACCATCATATGTTCCATCTGCACCATGGGTGCTGGTGCCGGCACAATATTCACTTCACCCGCTACCAACTTCAATCTTGCATTCTGATAAGTAGCACCTGAATTATTATTAAGCGTTATCCAACCTTCTATATCCATTAAATTCTTGGGTTCATCATATATCAATACATAATCTGCTTTCCAGGATATTCCTGAAGTTAAATAAGTAGCTTCCACATCCTGTTCTTCCAACCCACTATCCAATAGCCATACTAATGTAGGCTTTGCAATCAACTCTGCCGGAAGTTCAGGCAATACCACATTCCCCGGATGTCCTAAATAAATCTGATTCTCCACTTGAAATACAGGAGACTCATTTACACTTAAAAGTTTAGCAGTAACTTCATAAAAATCCATATCTCGGTTCTTATTAACCAATTTAACCTCTCTACCAACATACTTCTCCATCAATTTGGAAGGACTAATCAAATCATATTCATAATTTTGTTCAAGAATTTGTAAACTTCCTGCTTGTGTTAATGATTTTAAACTTACTGTTTCAGGAATAATTCGTTCGGGTACATCCATAAATTTTAGATAACTTTCTCCTTTAGGTAATTTAATCTTTCGTTTTTCCCGTACCAATGCCCGGTCATTGTTATATATCGTAACTGCGACATCTTTCTGGTCTTGAAGAGTCGTCGTGGACTGTTTTGCCTCACTCTTTTGAAAATCGGAACCTGTATCTTGAGCATTAACAAACAAAACCCCAAATAATATTGGTAACATAAAAAACAAAATTGTTGAATGTTTAGGTTTCATTACTATTCTCCTTAATAAATTTATTTCCTATTTAATCTTACTACTAACTTATAAAAAAAACGAAATTTCTGAGAAATAAATAACAAAAAAATAAAAGGGGATAAATCTATCATTTATCCCCTTCAAACCTAAATATAAATTATTTAACCTTCTACCTTTTCAAGTAATTCCTTTAAATATTTTACACTGCGTTCCGCCTGCTCTACTGTCCCACATTCAACACTCATAACAATATCACGAGGTATTTCCTTTAATATCAACATTACCTTCGCCCAGTCAATAACACCATCTCCACAAGCACAACCTACAGGTGTCCCTGTAACTTTCCCTCGTTCTGTATTAGACTGCTGAATGGAGATATCTTTCGCATGTAGATGGACTAACCTACCACTAACATGCTCCAACCAAGCGATAGGGTCTTCACCACTCAAATAACTATTTCCTGTATCAAAATTAATTCCTAAAACAGGAGATTGTACCAAAGAATAAATTTTATCCAAACCTTTTGGCGACTTACTATATTGCTGGTGAGGTTCAATACCTATTAAGATTCCCCGTGGTTCAGCCACTGCACAGGCCTCTTTTAATACATATCTCATCAATACATGGTCTTCTTCCTCCGTAGTCCATTTTGGTTTAGGACCCTCATCCGTATTCACTACCGGGGCTCCACATTCCCACGCAAACCGTATCCCTTGTTTTAAGTACTCCGTACTTATTTCAGGCTTACACAAAGGACAATGCGACGAAAGCCCCGATAATTTTACCCCCGCATTTTCACATGCTTTCTTTACCCGATACGGGTCATCTAACATTGACACACTATGAAAATAACCTGCTTCACTTAAAAGTTCTCTTCCCCAGTGCACCATCGGCTCTACATATTCATAACCAAGTTCAGCCGCTTTATCAACACCCCATTCAAAGGGTTTGTCTACATGGCGAACAAATTCTAAATTAATTCCGATACCTATTTTCCCCATAATCCTTATTCCTTCTATTATCTAATTCTAATAAATTTTTATTTATGAAAAAGTAATACCCTTTTGCTCATCAAACATAGCCACTTTTCGGTTTTTCCATGACATCATTCCCATAATCAATGTCGTCTGAACCCACAAACCTATATCAATTGGACTCATCGTATTCTTATCACCGCGTATACAACAATCGACAAAATTCCTGATAAAATCAGTAAGATTTTCACCTTTCTCTATTGGAATCCTTTCCGGATTCTGTGTTTTCAGGGCGTTCGCAGGCCAACAAACAATATCATCTCCATCAATGGTTATAGTTCCTTCCCAACCACGGAATACCGGAACACGATTTTGTCCCCTTAGAGCAGTTCCTTGATATTCATTGGCTTGAGTTCCCATTAAAATTAAATCAATTTTTCCATCATAATGCACAAGCATGTCAAAAGTATCGGGAATCTCCCGTTCCTCATATCTCAATTTTCCACCTGTGGCCACAACCAAACTGGGGAATTTAACACCAATTGCATAAACAATAGGTGTTAAAGTATGAGGATATAAATCCGTAGACATACCACCGGCATAATCTTCATACATCCGCCAACGGAAAAACCTACTTACATCAAAATCCCGTTTCGGGGCATCTCCCAAAAAGGCTTCCCAGTCCAAATCAGGTCCGGGTTTTGCGTTAGGGTCATCTATTTTCATTCCCCGTTCTCCCCAGTCGCCCAAGCGGAAAAAACCACATTCAATATGAACGGGTTGACCTATCTTGCCCTGCTGTATGAGTTTCTTAACTTGACGATACGCACTATCGGACATCCCTTGTGTCCCTAATTGAAATACTCTATCAGACTGTGCAACCACTTCGGTCATTTTCTTTGCTAAATCCCATTGACGCCAATGCGTCATCGGTTTTTCACAGTATACATGCTTCCCAGCATTCACAGCGTCAATAGTCTGTTGTGCATGATGATGGTCCGGAGTCGCAATAAAAACAATATCTACCTCTTTATCTTTTAACAAATCATGATGATTCGCATACTTCTTCCCATTATAGGTATCTGCTAATTTGTCCAATCTCGGTTTGTAAATATCACTGAAGGCTTTCAATTGTATCGTTTTGTCATTATCCTGGATATGTTTCAATGCCTGGGAAAGATGAGCTCCCCGAGCACCACACCCAATTATGCCCACTCCCAATCGGTTGTTTTGTGCCATTGAACTCTTAACAGCAGACACACTTGCTGTAGCAATGAGTCCTGTTGTAGTCGTTTTAATAAAATTCCGGCGACTGATACCCAAGTTTTCTTTTGTTTGAAACAGTTCCATAATTTTTCTCCTTATCATCGTTTTACTTTATTACCACAAATTACTCACTTCATTTGCTGCCTTCTCTAAACTCTCTCTTGTCTTTTCTCCATCCCACAGTATAAAAACATTTCTCCACAATACTGTAGCCCCAGGTTGTATTTCAAGTACTTCTTTCCATAAATTTCGTGTTGCAGAAACATAGATAAAAGGAACCCGCATTGTAAACCAACGGGCTGGAAAACGAACACTCTCAGGAAAATCTACTATAAGCAGAGTAAAAGTTCCCATCTCATTCTTTACTATGACCGCACACCATGGAGAATTGCGTAGGTATTCATCCCCCCGAACATTTTCCATGTCTTCTTCTACAGGTGTAATAATTTCAACATTTTCTAATGGTGTCGTTAAAAGCCTGATTCCTAAACCAAAATAATGATGTCCTGAAAGTTTAGCCACATTCATATCAGAAGGATTTTTAAGTTGTGTTTCCCAAAAAATAACATTTGCATTTTCCTGTTCCCAATATCCTGATGAAATCTTTCGCGTCTCCATTAATTGTGGGACACTAATATTAGGACTTTTCCAATCCAATTCCTCAATAAAAGAACTCGTTGGGAGTGTTGTCCCTTCTTTAATATTAAGATTAAAAAAATTCTTGTGAATTTGAGACCCACTTTTATTGCTCTCTTCCCAATAATTTGTATCATCAACCGCAATAGCAAACATTAAACCATGATGGTGCAAATGATCATGCGGTGCATCTTCAAGTACCTGCAATCCTGAGGGAGTATAAAAATTTTTGACATAAGGTTTAAAGGGAACCTGGGTATACCGATAATCAGCAATTTTACGAGAACCACAGAAAAAGGATAGAAATTCATTATTCATTGAAATGTTTACATTTCCAGCAAAAACATTCGTAAGAGATACACATATAAATATAACCACAAAAAAAATAAAAAAACTACATTTTTTCATACTCATTCCCTTGTCTTATTCATCCTCTTTAATTTATCACTAAACACAATTTCTAACCATAAAAAAATATCAAGACACCAGATTTTATCATACAAGTTATATCTTACGACAAATAAATATATGAAACTAAACTTATTAAAAACCAGGATACCCTAAAATAAGCCAATCTTTGAGAAGTTCGTATCCTCAGGGTTCGGCAAATTACAGTAATCTTCTACAATCGAAAACAAATAATCCATAATTTCTAATGAGACATCTTCATTCATTTCGACATTCAACATGAACCCTCCTTCTGGTAAATAAAAAGCACTAAAAACTTCATGAATATGCCTCTTTATATCCTTCTTTTCAGCCACAGGGAACAATTGTCTGTCAAGGTCAAGGTTAATGGCTACTCTTTTGAAAACATATTCCCTCAAAGGTTGAATTCCATTTGCTCGTATCTGTGGATTGAGCAAGGTTATCCCTAAATCGATAAGGTCTGGAATAATCGGTAAAATATGCCCATCCGAATGAAGGTATACAGGAATGCCTTTCTTTTTCGCTTCACCCACCGTTATTTCATAACCGGGCTTTACATACTTGTCCCATAACTCCTTACTTATAGGTAAATTATTTTGTATCCCTAAATCTTCAGCAAGACCTAAAAACGGTGTCCCCAAATCTAATATTTTTTTGACTGAATAATTGTTATATCTCATAATGATATTCATCAATTCCATCAATCGTGGCTCTTCCATAAGCATATCCAACATAAAACTTTCAAAGCCCCGCAAATCCCACATAAGCATGAAATGGAACCCATGCGGCAAAGGAAAATCCGGGGAAAAGATACCCGATTCCTTCTTTATTTGAATATCTTTTGCTATTTCTTCCCAATTTTTGGGACCCAAAATACCATCTGTTTCAGGATTAGGAATATGCTTTTTCCATTCTTCAAAATGTTCCCAATTCTCAAGCGGATGACCAGCCACTTTCCCGACCATGCCCCCATGCAAATTTTTCCATACACACCCCCAACAATCCGTAACTTCCCCTTCTACATAGAAATCTTTATACTCAATAGGTTTATCCTCTTCAATCCTCTCATATTGAGGAAATAACCGTAGATGTTTTTCCATAAGTTCATTTATCATACCTTTGTACTTATTCAAACATGCCGGCAGGAATGACACTTGAACTGGAACCCACTTGGGATAGTCAAAAAACATCATCCTCTTTATATTCTCCCCCTGAGGAGACAAACATTTATAAGAAGTATCGTATATAGAAAAATCTACCTCCATCAGCAGAACATCCAAAACAATTTGATTCTAAATATCATATATACAAAGATAATTAGTTAACAAACCTTTCTTATTCAGTGCATAAAAAATAGAAAAACAAAATACAATCGACGACATATAAAACGGAAAATATTTTTTTTTCAAATCACTCATTCAGATTCCTATACCCACCCACGATTCCTGTGTTTATCAGAAATTCTCCAATTATTTCCGCTTTTTTTATAGCCCCTTGTTCGTTATTGTGAATCAAATCTGCGAATAGCCCCCCATCAATAGGATATTCATCCGCTAAATCCAAATATGGAATTTCATACTTCTTACTGACATCTCCCATAACACCATTCATCTCATCTACAGCCGGTTTTATAACTTGTTTAAATATTCGCACAGCCTCTGCCTGACTTACTATAAAAGATTCTTTTTCCGTTGACTCGTTCAGGACATAAGAGATTAACACAGGGGTAATAGATTTGGATTTTGCAAGGCATACAAGATTCTCTAAATTTTGTCTAAACCATATTGGAGAATTAGTTGTTAAAATTCTTTCTACCGGGATTTCACGATAAATCCCCGAAGGATAATTCGCTTTCAAAAGTTGGACAATAAACTCAGGAAACCTATTTCCAGGGCTCGGATTTAATACAAACAAATCAAAATGTGGGAAAGTAAGTCCTGCTTTTATTAAAATCATTCTAATCACTGAACTATTTTCCCAAAATGGATAATTTAACATTCCAATCGCTCCTGAACGGGCATAAGTTATATCCCTCTCCCAAACATTATCAGGCAAAGGATATACCATCCTCGTAAAAATTATGTCATTAAAACCTCCATAGTAAATCAATATATCCACAGGAAATCTTGTAATCCTTAGGGCAAAATCTATCAACACTTCAAAACTGGTCCAGCCATCTACACCCGCATTAATTACCTTTACCTTTACTCCTTTCTCATTCAAATACCTTTCCAATTGAGCAGGATAGGCTTTTTCCCAACATTTAATATGGTAATCGTA
>CAKZKR010000100.1 GCA_937124615.1 uncultured bacterium | reverse complement strand
TAATTCCTAAAAAATAAAAGGAGAATGGAATAATGAAAAGAATCCGATGTATTACTCTTAAACCATTAAGAGCACAGCAAAGTACGAATTTCTGTACAAATATAGAAAGTGATTATCAGGCTTTCCTTTGTTTCCTGTTATCTGTGCTTACAAATTTTTTCCTGCCATTGGCAGAAATTAAGAAACCCCAGGAAACAACAGATAGTATCCGTAGTTAAATTAGAAGATTCGGTGAAAGTTTGTAAATTATTTATTATTTTGTATAATAAAAGCATAATTATAAAAATGATTTTATGAGACATATTAAAAGACAGACATATACAAAACCTGTTCAAGCAGTTACGGTTGATGTTCTTCTGACAATTCTTGTCCAGATACTATCAGCGGTTCGCACTTTACTCGAAACGAAAAATACGGAAAACACAGAAGAGACTACATAAATTGAAGGAATCAATGAGAAGCAATAATGAAAAACATATTAAGAAGATAACATTTCTGCTCTCTGCAAGTGATTTTCCTTTTACTGCGGTAAATATAATAAAATTTGTCGAGGATATTATAAAAATCTTTATACCTGTTTTTAGGAACAAGGACCCGGAAGGACCTCCACCGGGTAGTGGAACAACAACAACTTCAACCTCATCTACTTCTTCGAGTTAAAATAGATTGTTAATAAATGAATAGACACAAATTAAAATTGTAATATGGGAATAGGAATATGAAACACATTCAGAAAATGACATTAAGAAAAGCCGATGCCTTTACCAATTTTTTGAATGCAGTATGGCGGGCATGGCAGGACTTCCGTTACGAAAAGAAAAATGAAATTGGCTTTTAATTATTCCGCTTAATAAGCAGGGATTATTTCTACAGGCCCCATGCCATTGTGGTTCATGGTATTGCGGATTTTAATTGTAAAATGTAATCTATCTTTATGATTAAAAAAACTCATGCTATTATTCGTAGCGCAGACCGTTTTGACGCAAAAGCGTTGATGACTTTTTATTTTCATAAGCCTGTTTTTGCATCTTTACTGGATACGAAGCGGGAACCGCTTATGCCCAATCAGAGTGAATTGGAGGAACTTCTTCAACATAAAGATGCTCTTCAATCCTTTTATGCTGTTGAAAATAAACAGGGGGATGTCCGTGGCTTTGTTGTATTAAAGGGGATAAATCCTGAGGCCCTTTTCGGAGAGATGATGCTTTTGTTTGAAAATGAAATCTATGAAACGGAAGCAGTTCTAATTCATGAGGCCCTGGAATTTGTTGAGACACGGGCCTTTCAACAACTCCATCTTCGTAAATTAATGACGACCTGTCTGGATGAAGAAGAAGATCTCCGCAGGTTTTTGATAAGTAATTTTTATCAGTGTGAAGGGGTAATGCGAGAGGTGCTATTTACCTGCGGAAAATGGCATAATCTTGAAACATGGGCTAAATTCTGCATTATTACAGATACACCTGTTTAATCGAACAAAAGGTTTTCAGTTGTGAGCATAATTACAAAATCTTTTATCCGTAGGGCAGATCGAGATGACCTCGATATACTAATCCGCTGGATGGAAGATGAAGATTTTCAGTATTTTTTATATGGAGACCCGACGCGTTCTCCACGAACGATTCGGGAACAGATTGTAGGTTTCTTGAGCAAAAATGCAGGAAGTCCTATTCCCGCAAGTGTTTATTTTATTATTGATTCTCCGGAAGGTCCTTTAGGAATGGTTTCGCTACAGAACATTAGTTGGCGGAATCGTGCCTGCAATCTGGATGTATATATAGCACCACAACATCGGAACCATTTGACAACAGGCATTAATGTTTTTCGAGCGCTAGAATATGCCTTCGATGAACTTAATTTACATCGTATTACCGCAATTGTTTATGCTTTCAATAAGCCTTCGTGGAAACTTCTTGAATTCCTCGGTGCTCAACGGGAACTGACGCTAAAAGACCACATTACGCGAAATGGGGTCTGGTATGATGTGTATGTTTACGGACTGTTAAAGGAAGAATTTCATACCTGGCGAGAGAAGAACTCTGAACATACGAAAGAACTTACACTACACAAGATGGCAGAAAGCATAAGATCCCATCTGGAGAAGTCTTTGTGAGTATAAAAGTATCTTTTATTCTTGTCTTCTCCATCTATCTCTTCTTAGAGTTTTTTCAAAATTTAATTCAAACTCAAAAATTTGCACGACCTATTAAGGTCATACAGTCTTTTTTGCTGGCAGGTTCTGTGTTCTATCTGGTCATTCAACAAGTACTACCCAGGGGGCTCTTTTCTGTACAGGGTTGGATATTCGGTTTGCTATTAGGTCATATTTTATATACATTGGGATTCTTTATCACCGTAGGTTTCCACCCCATTATAAAAATACAATTATTGTCCCTTTTAAAGTTAATCCATTTTTCTTTCCTTTCACCGGTTATACTGGGAAGAACATTTACAGTTGCGCTCTCGGAAGAGATTATTTATCGTGCGGTAATACAATCTGTTTTGATTGAAACTCTTCGGAATGTTCCTCTTGCTATTTTGATTGTTGCTGTTGCCTTTACACTAGTGCATGAACATATTTTTCAAAATCATCGGCGACAGAATATAGAGTTTTTGCTATTCTCTGTTATTATAGGAATTTTTTATTACATTACAAATGATTTGGGATTCGTAACGATAATTCATTTCATTCGTAATATGGAAAGTATTTATCTTGAATTTCAAGAAAAAAATATAGAAATAAAGGATACGAATAAATGTCTGGATGAGTTAGAAAAAATGCTGTTTCAGACAGGTGGAGTTTTATGATGAATAACGATGATGGAAAACAGGATATTCAAAAATACACGGTTTACCTTGATGCTGTATCAAAAACCTTTCATACATCTCACTTTTTATATAAGGAAGAAGAGACGGGGAAAAGAAGTCTGATTAAAAAGAAAGAAGCCTGTGCAGCGGATAGAATCACATTTGGTATTATGCCGGGCGAGATTATGGGTTTGTTAGGTCCCAATGGTGCCGGCAAGACGACTACTGTCAAAATGATTTCAGGTCTGGTCAAGCCGGATAGTGGCACTGTTTATGTCAATGGTATGAATGTGGAAAAGAAGCGCAAACAGGTCCTTTCGCAAATTGGAGTTGTTCTTGAAGGAACTCGGACGAGTATCTGGCCCCTGACCCCTCTTGAGAACCTATATTATTACGGGAACTTGCGTAATATCCGGGGTAAAATTCTTAAAGAAAGAACCCAACAATTAATTGATTTTATCGGGTTGACTGATAAAAAAGATGTAGAAGTTCGTAAACTTTCGCGGGGACAGAAACAGAAGTTAGCAATCTGTATTGCTTTGATTGCTGACCCAAAGATTATTTTATTGGATGAACCAACAACAGGTCTGGATGTGCAAAGCAGCCGGTCGATTAAGGATAAAGTTTTAGAGTTAACACGGAAATATGGACGTTCTGTGTTGGTTACCACACATGATATGCATGTCGCCCAGGAACTTTGCGACCGTATCGGAATTATAAATAAAGGGAAACTTATTACCTGTCGACCGACTTCTGAACTATTGGAACTTTTTTCTAAACAGATATTTTCTCTTCGTTTGGACCGGAATCTGGCGGAGGGGGACCTTGATAGTCTTGCTCCACATATAACCCTTCTGGAAACCGTTTCTGCGGAAGACGGTTCAACGATTACTGTACAAGTGCCGGAATCGTATTTCGAGCGTTCTGAGGCTTTATATCTTTTATTTGAAACATTACGCAGAAAAAAATATCAACTGCGTTCTATACAACAAAAGCAGGTAAATCTTGAATATGTCTTTTTGCAACTGACAGGTGAAAAACCCATGTTGAATGGGATTCATTCAGAAGAACAGGAATAGTGTTATGCTTGGTTTTCTACTCATTATGAAAGCAGAAATTATACGAGGCTGGATTATTACCCGGCGGTATTGGTTCCGCACTTTGACAGGGCTTATCATTGGCTATGGTATGTTGATGATACTTATCGCGGGATTTTTTTATAGTCAGCCTGCTATTGAAAAAGGTATTAATCAATTGGATGACCCGACCCGTGCCACGAATTATATTTTAGGATTTATTATCGGGTTATTTGCATTTGGTGTTATTGGCATGTTTACTCAGGGAATACAGGGGATGGCCCAAACGGGTGTGTTGGAACAACTTTGCCTGAGTCCCTACGGTCTGGTAACAAATTTTCTGGCTCGTGCTGTTGTTGCTTCGGTTACAACCATTTTTTATTCTGCCCTTATGGTTTATTTTGTTGTGCTCAGTGTTGGAGGAAAACTTTATTTCGACCCTGTTCCAGTAATAGTCTTGTTGACATTATCTTTTATTAATTTGTTGGGATTTGGTTTTATGGTTGGCGGGTTGGTTCTTGTGTTCAAGCAGGTAGGACAACTTACGATTATTGTCCGGATGGCATTATTTGCTCTGGCTATCTTTGCTCGTGAGGAGTTTTTACAACAGGGGTGGCTTGTCTCTGCTTTTATGCATGTTTTACCGATTACCGATGCTTCTATCTGTTTAAAATATGTACTTGTAAGTGGACAACGGGTATCCTCCGGGGAGTTTATGTCTGTATTTTTTCATCCTTGCTTCTATTGGCTTTGTGCCAGTTGTATTATCTGGACATTGATTGGAATATCCCTATTTAAGATAATGGAAAATTATAGCCGATATAAAGGGACACTGGGAATCTATTAATGAGCAAGGTAAGACCTATCTATACTTTTGAGCGTGACGGAAGGTACTTTGCGGTGGATGTTTTTGATACCTTCTGTTTTGAATGCGATAAAATTACTTATGATACCCTGCAATACTATCCCGAAAATACACAGAGTAAAATCATTCATACTCTTTCTGAAATATATTCAGAGAAGGAATTGTTAGAAGTCTGGAATGAACTTGAATACCTGCGTTCTATTGGCTCTATATTGAAACATCGAAAAATAGAAACATGGGCTCATTCTATTACGCAGATCCCCTATCTTAATACGCTTTCGTTCTGGGTGGATAAAGAGAATTTATCCGGTATTCAAAAAAATATTTCTTTATCCTTACTGAAGGCTCTATCGTATGTGCAGGCAAATCAAAATTTCCAGATTAATATATGGCTTAATCAAAATGAAGAGGTCGGACAGGAAGATATGGATGTTTTTGAAGAATTTCTCAATAAGTATCTCCTTGTTCAAAATAAAAATTATTATGTAAATTTGTATCTGTCTGTTCCTGCATATATCCGAAGACCATTAAAAATCGGAACAAATGAAAGACTTTTCTTGGTTTTTCCGAACATACATTCTGAACTTTTAGAACAGATTAAGAGGATTAAAGAGACAGAATTTCAAATTCAATTAAACAACCAGAATGGATATATCCTCTTCTTTCCTGAACGGGTGCCTTTTAATTCCGTTATTGATAGGTTGTTCAATCAAGGGGTTAAAAAAATAATTTTTGATCCCTTTGCTCCTCTTGTCTTAAATCCCGATATTGATAGAAATTCTTTCTTTAATGAATTAACAACCCTGACAGTCGCATATACCCAACAATTGAAGAAAGGGAACCAATATATTTTAGAGCCTATTATGCAACTGTTTCGCAACATTCAACACGGGATCCCTATTAAGAGGCGAGACCCTGCCGGAGCACAAGAATGGTTTATATCCCCGGAAGGGAATGTCTATGGGGGATATTTATATTACATAAACGATATCTGTAAGATAGGAAATATATCGAGTGAAGGAATTCCCGGTGAAGATGCGGAAAGACTATACCGTTTAGGAATAAACACGACACCTGCATGTATTACCTGCTGGGCTCAGAACTTTTGTGGAGGTGGACATGGGGCCCTTCATTATCGACTTACAGGAAAAATAAATGAGCCATCTACCGATTGGTGTGATGCCCAGCGAAAATGGATAGAAGAAGTAATTCTCCGGTATCAAGAACTCAATAATGCAGGGATTGCTCTTTCGTCAGATATTCCCATGAATGTTGAAATCAAGAAACCGGGGCGGTTAACAATACTGAAACATATCTTGCGTAGTTTTTTTAAGGAATATATCTCTATAAGGCCTTTACGCCCACAGGATGAGACCTGGCTTGCAGATTGGGAAACATGGAATGATAATATTTACTTTACACTCAATAATAGCAATATTCTAACAACGACTTATCATGAAAAAGAACAGGAGATTTTAAGCACAACAAAGGATTGTGAGGAGTGGGTTATTGTTGATAAAAAAGCCAAACCTCGGGGTCTTATTAAAATACAACTGCATACCATTCCCAATCTGTCTATCGTGTATATCTATTTTCACGACCCCAATGACTATTTTAATAAAGATATTCTGGAAAACTTTCAAATTATATTTAATCAAATAAAAAATCGTTTTCCCAGAAATCGATGGCTTATTCCTGCGAATCCTTACGATTCACAACTTCTCTCATTTATTCAAAAACTTAATTTCCAGAAAGCAGGCAGATTTCGCGATGCGCTCTTTTTGCACGACAAATACCATACCATTGATATTTACATTGCATAAAGAAATTGGGTAACACTAATTCTGAGAATAAAGACCTTTTATATGGGATTCCAAGGAATCTTCTGTGTTTTGGTTCTGGAAGTTTGGATAGAGGAGTTTCCCTGTGCTATCGTAAAGTCCGAAAGCAGGTAAACCTGTATTTGCAATTCCCATCAATATTTGAGGTTTCCCTTCAGGACCGCAAAAGATAATTGCAGAACTATTTAGTCTATCATTTGCTTCTAATTGAATAGAACCTTTTCCTTCTGCATAAGACAAACCAATTCTTGGTGTGCCGTCTGGTGTAATGCCGAGGTATAAACGACTTTGATTTTTATCATCATTAAAATGCAGGAGGGCATTTCCTTGTTTATCAATTTCCAATTCTGCTCTTGCAGTTCCCTCTTTATCTTCTAAAATAATTTTCTTTGTCCGAAGGGTATTGAAACAAACTTTGTCAAATAAATATGAAAAGAAATAAACAAGCAATCTCATCTTCTTACCTCCCTATATTTATTTACTTATCGTTAATTCTTTTTTTTCACCATAAAATTTATTGTTATTCCTTAATTAATATGTTTCTATTCTTATTTTTCCACATTTACATAAAGATTGTCAAGATGAAATAATTTTTACTACATAATTTAAATTTGACAGGTCTGGTATCGGATAAATAATAATGTTAATAATAAGTTTTTGCAAGCATAATAAGAGGTAAAGGAAAGGTTATGGATAAGAAATATATTTTAGCGTTAGACCAGGGAACAACAAGTTCGCGTAGTATATTGTTTGACCATGAAGGAAATTCAGTCGCCACAAGTCAGCAGGAATTCAAGCAGTATTATCCGCGTCCAGGCTGGGTAGAGCATGACCCCTATGAAATATGGAACACGCAATTAGCGACAGCACGAGCGGTGTTAAAAAAGTGTGGTGCTTTTCCAGATGAAGTAGCAGGTGTTGGGATTACCAATCAGCGGGAGACCACTGTATTATGGGAGAAAAAATCAGGGGCTCCTGTGCATCCTGCGATTGTATGGCAATGTAGAAGGACCGCGGAATTATGTGAGCAACTTCGTGCGGAAGGACTTGAAGAAGATATACGAAAACGCACGGGATTGCTTTTAGATGCTTATTTTTCTGGTACGAAGATTCGCTGGATGCTGGACAATGTATCGGGCTTACGGAAACGAGCGGAGAAAGGGGAAATTTTATTTGGAACGATGGACAGTTGGCTTTTGTACCAGTTAACGGGTGTTCATGCTACCGACTATACCAACGCTTCACGGACTTTGTTGTTCAATATCCACACATTAGAATGGGATGAGACGATTTTGAATGCATTGAAAATACCGCGGGAAATATTACCTGAAGTTTACCCGAGCAGTAAGATATATGGGACAACAGAAGTTTTGGGAAAATCGATACCTGTTTCTGCGTTGATTGGTGACCAGCAATCTGCGTTATTTGGACAAACGGCCTTTAATGAAGGTGAATGTAAAAATACTTATGGAACGGGCTGTTTTTTGTTGATGAATACGGGACAGGAGGCCCCTCCCTCCAAACACGGTTTGCTTACTACGGTTGCATGGGGGCTGAATGGTAAAGTTACTTATGCACTCGAAGGGAGCGTATTTGTGGGAGGTGCAGTTGTGCAATGGTTACGAGATGAATTGAAATTGATACAAAATTCTGCGGAGAGCGAAGAATTAGCTATGTCGGTACCGGATACAGGGGGCGTTTATTTAGTTCCTGCTTTTGTGGGGTTGGGCGCTCCTCATTGGGATATGCATGCACGCGGGCTTATTACGGGTATTACGCGTGGGACTTCTCGGGCTCACATTGTCCGTTCTGCATTAGAGTCTATTGCATATCAATCGGCAGATGTGGTGTTTACTATGGAACAGGATGCAAATACGAAGATAACGCAATTACGAGTGGATGGGGGTGCTTCCGCAAATAACTTTCTATTACAACATCAAGCAAATGTATTAGGGAAACCTGTGATTCGGGGTTCTACTCTGGAGACTACGGCGTTGGGTTGTGCCTATTTAGCAGGGCTGGCTACTCATTTTTGGGATAATGAAGAAGAGTTGAGAACGCGGTGGCGGGTTAGTCGTGTATTTGAACCCCAATGGAGTGAGGACCAGAGACAATCTGCACTGGAAGGTTGGCGAAAAGCCATAAAAAAGGCGTGTGATAGCGTTAAACCATAACAGTCTCTTAAAACACTTTGATTCTCACAATATTAGTGCTATGAGTAGATTTGTTTCGTTCTTTATATTTTGATTTCATTAGAGCTTCTTTTTTATTATCTCATGTCTTTTATTTTTTTACAGTTTTAGTAGGTGGATAAATGGACTGAGGAACATTTTATGAGAAACGATAGTAAGATTGTTTATAGAGATGGACTGAAAGGTGTGGTATGTGATTGGGCAGGGACCGCAGTGGATTTTGGCTCTTTGTCGCCGGTGTCCGCTTTCGAAGAGGCATTTAAAGATTTCGGCTTTGAAATAACTCGAGATGAGATACGCCGGTTTATGGGAATGTATAAAAAAGACCATACGAGAGAAATTTTGAGATTCACGCGAGAACGGTTCAAGGAACAGTTCGGATACGATCCTAAGGAAGAGACTGTAGAAACAATTTATAGTAAATTTGAACCGTCGCTTCTCAACTGTGTCAGAAAATATAGTAAACCTATTCGGGGTGTTGTTGAATTTTCACGAGAGGTAAGGAAAATGGGGCTGAAACTGGGCTCTACGACAGGCTATACAGAAGAGATGATGAAAATTGTTGTGGAAGAGGCTCGTGCCCATGGATATTGCCCTGATTACTGGGCTGTTCCTACAGCCAGGATTCCGGGACGTCCGCACCCTTTCATGATTTATGAAAATGTTATTGAACTCCAAATCTATCCTATGAGTGCGATTGTAAAAATTGGGGATACGGTTAGTGATATTCAGGAGGCTCACAATGCGGGATGTTGGAGTATTGGTGTAGTTGTTAGTGGAAATGAATTGGGACTTTCGGAAGAGGAAATGGAAACAGCAGACCCTGCAGTTCTGAAAAGCAAGATAAAGAATGGTTATAAGACCCTGAAAGATGCGGGGGCTCACTATGTCATTGATGGTATTTGGGATGCATTGCCTATCATTGAAGAGATTGACCAGAGGATACGAGCAGGTGAACAGCCATAAAGAAGGAGAATACATGTGTTTGATAAAGAAAGGATAGAGACGATTGATATAAATCAGATACCCGACAATCCTTATCTTCTTCTTACCCCGGGTCCTTTGAGTACGAGCAAAGGGGTTCGTGCGGTGATGATTCGGGACTGGTGTACATGGGATGAGGATTATAATTCCATCGTCCAAGAAGTCCGCAAAAAATTGGTGCAATTGGCTACAAAGAAAGAAGGGTATACATCTGTTTTGATGCAGGGGAGTGGAACATTTTCTGTAGAGTCCGTTGTTGGAACGATGATGCCCAAGGGAAAAGGGAAATTATTGGTACTGACTAATGGGGCTTATGGGGAGCGTATCGTAACAATTGCGGAATACTTAAATATCCCTTGTGTTGCTCTGGATGGTGGTGAATTCAACCCACCGGATTTAGAACAACTTGAAGAGAAATTGAAAACAGACCTGTCAATTACGCATGTTGCGGTGGTTCATTGTGAGACGACCACAGGGATACTTAACCCTGTTAAAGAAATTGGGAAAATCGTTAAACAGCATAATAGAAAATTTTTTGTGGACGCGATGAGTAGTTTCGGTGGAATTCCTTTTGATATGGATGCGATGTCTGTGGATTTTATGGTTTCCAGTGCAAACAAATGCATTCAAGGGGTGCCCGGTTTTGGGTTCATTATTGCTAAAAAAGATGAATTACAAAAGTGTTCAGGAAATGCGCGGTCACTGAGTCTTGATGCCTATGCTCAATGGGCGGAGATGGAGAAAGGTAATGGGAAGTGGCGGTTTACTTCACCGACGCATACGGTTCGTGCTTTTAAACAGGCTCTTATAGAACTTCAAGAAGAAGGGGGAGTAGAGGCCCGATATAAACGCTATATGGAGAATCATAGGATATTGGTAGAAGGTATGGAGAAATTGGGATTTAAAACTGTCATAAAGAAAGAGTGGCAGAGCCCAATTATTACATCGTTTTACAGTCCAAAATCGGAGAGGTACAATTTTAAAGAGTTCTATGCAAGACTCAAAGCAAAGGGATTTGTGATTTATCCCGGAAAACTTACAAAGGTAGATGCTTTTCGTATAGGGAATATTGGACATGTTTTCCCTGAGGATATGGAGAACCTTTTAAAGGCGGTGAAAGAATCTATATTCTGGTGAAAGTCCGACGAGTCTGACAGATCAGACGGGTCGGACGAGTCGGATGGGTCGGACTTAAGTTTTTATTGCAAAGGTTTGTCCATTTTTCTTATCATTCTGAAATAAAGTTTGCCAATACATATATTAATGGAGAAAAAGAAAATGCAAGGGAGACATTTGTTTGTTTTTATTTTATGTTTGTTTCTGTGTTTTCCTATATTCAGTGAAGAAGAATTTTGTCCACCGATTGGTGTCCGCCTATTAAGTTACGGGAACTATCAAGAAGGTGCCTGGACACACTTGCCATCCATTGGGGTGAAATACATATTAATTTCTGTCCCCCCTGTGGACCAGGTTGCAGAAATGATGAAAAAATTGAATGAGCATGGTTTAAAAGTTCTTGTCATGCGAGGTGAAGCGGACCTTACCCAGGATTCATGTGTTCAGCAATTAGAGGAACAATTTAAGATTTGCTCGCAAATGGGTGCTCGTTTTTTGTTCCTGTCTGCAAAACGACAGGACACTCCGAAAGAGGTTGTATTTGAACGGCTCCACCGTGCGGGGGATATTGCAGAAAAATACAATGTTACTTTAGTCTTGGAAACTCATCCTGATTTAGGGACAAACGGTGATGTTCAGGTAGAAACGATGAAGGCAATCAATCATCCCCGCGTCCGTGTTAACTTCGATACAGGTAATATAACTTATTACAATCAGAATACCGATGCGGTAGCAGAGTTAAAGAAATCGATACCTTATGTAGCCACAGTTGAATTTAAGGACCATACAGCAGAATTTGAGACATGGAATTTCCCAGCATTGGGACAGGGAAAAGTTAACTTTCCTGAGATTTTAAAAATACTCAAAGAGCATCATTATAACGGCCCTATTACGATTGAGTTTGAAGGAATTAAAGGGGTGGAACTTACAGAAGAACAAACGAAAGAAGCCATAGAAAAGTCCGTCAAATATTTACATTCGATAGGTTGTTTTAAATAAATTTACAGTTGGGAAAGGAGCATAAGTGTCCCTTGCCTCTAAATCATTAAGTTTCCCGGACTGGGTATTAATTGTTTTTTATTTTGCACTTATGTTAGGTGTTAGTCTTTATTCGTATCGCTATATCCAGCAGTTAAAAGACTATTTCAAGGGGGGCAATCGTATTCCTTGGTGGTTAAGCGGTGTTTCATTCTGGATGACAAGTTTTAGCGTTGCGGCGTTCGTATTTTATCCATCCCTTTGTTATAAATACGGTTGGGTCGGGATTACCTTGTTGTGGGTGGCTGTTCCTGCGACTATATACAGTGCATACATTTTTGGTTGGCGTTGGAGAAGATTGCGTGTAAATAGCCCTGTTGAGTTTGTTGAAGAACGATACAACGGGACACTTCGGCAAATCTTTGTTTGGCAGGGTGTGCCTGTTAAGATTGTTGATGATAGTCTAAAACTTTTTGCCACGGGTAAGTTTGTCTCCATTATTACAAACATTCCGATAACATATTCCATTGCACTGGTTGGCGGTATTATAATGATTTGCACTTTTCTGGGGGGATTATGGGCTGTTACGATTACAGACTTTATTCAGTTTATCGTGCTGGGAGCCGGTTTATTGGTTATTTTACCTCTATCTATTTATCATGCGGGGGGGATTATAAAGATTTTTGAAAGTACGCCGGAAGGTTTTTTCCGCCTGACGAATGATGAGTTCCCATGGAGTTATGTTTTACCTCTGATTATTTTATACGCATTTTCATGGAGCAGTATTAATTGGTCTCTGATTCAGAGGTATTATTGTGTTCGTGATGAGAAGGAAGTGCAGAAGGTCGGCTTGACGGTGATTCTGCTCTACATTATTGGACCGCCAGTGATGTTTTTCCCTGCATTTGCGGGAAAACTCATTGTGCCCGAGTTGAGTGATGCAGGCGATATTTATCCAATACTTTGCTCAAAACTATTACCTGCGGGGATGTTGGGATTGTTAATTTCCGCAATGTTTTCGGCTACCATGTCGACGCTCAGTAGTGATTTTAATGTATGTGCCAGTGTTATAACACAGGATGTGTATCGGAGATTATTGCGTCCGTCTGCTCATGAAAAAGAATTGGTGTGGATAGGTAGAATCAGCACATTATTAGTGGGTCTTCTGGCTGTGCTTATTGCGGTGTTGTTAAGTCGGGGCAAGGCAGAGAATATGTTCCGCGTTATGGTGACACTATTTGGAGTTGCAACAGGTCCTGTCGCAGTGCCCATGATGTTGGGGATGGTATCCAAACGCTATCCAGGACGAAGTGCAGTTATAGGCTTTTGTATGGGAACACTTATAGGTTTGCTTTTGCTCTACATTCAGTTGGGTGTTTCTTCTTTCCGTTGGCCAATCGGTATTGCGTGGGTTGCAGATAAGAAGGAATGGTTATTGTGGGGACTTGTTGTAAAGATGGAAATATTTATGTTTCTGACTACAACAATAATTACCTATTTGTTTATGGAACTGGTAACTTTGTTGTTCCCTGTAACTGTTACAGAACGGAACAAGATTGGAAAATTCTTTAAAAAGATAGAAAATCCCATTGGGAAGTTGGATGAAGATAAAGAAGTTCTGGAAGGCAAAGAGTATTTTTCTCCGTATAATATTGTTGGCGCATGCGGGATATTGATTGCTATAGCCCTGTTTCTTGTAATATTCTTTTCTACTCACGGCATTGAACGCATTATCGGAATAACTATATCCGCACTTTCATTTGTTGGGGGTATTTTATTCATATATTTTGGGGCACTCATCGAGCCTTATAATACCAACCGGGTGTGATAAGTAGTATCCCTGAGACTATACAATCCAACCTTTGCGGAAGAATTCAAACATTTTGTCAGTAAAACCGGGGTAAATCTCATGAGCAAAGTCAGGATAGATAACCGCTTCTTTTTTCGATTTTATTCTGTTAAAGGCGGAAAACTGTGTAGAGGGTGGACAAATTTGGTCCATTAATCCTATTGCCATTAGCACTTCCCCTTGAATTCGCTCCGCTAAAAATTGACAGTCAATATACCCTAATTTTGTAAAGATTTCATTTTCGCGTTCATGTCTTGGGTCAAACAAGCGAAAATAAGTTCGCAACTCTTCATAGGCTTCCAGTGCGAGGTCCATTTCCCATACCCGTTTATAATCACAGAGAAAAGGACACATTGGAGCCAGTTTCTTTATGTCCGGATGGAGTCCTGCACAGGCTAATGTCAAGGCTCCACCTTGAGACATTCCATACGCACCAAGTCGGTTTTTATCCACCTCTTCAAATCCACTTACGATATTTACGAGTTCCACCGTATCTAAAAAAATGTGGCGGTAAAGGAGATTATCAGGGGTATCATCCAGTCCACGGATAATGTGTCCTTTCAAAGTATTTCCGATAACATTCCCGGTTTCTGTGGATTTTCCGCCCTGACCTCGCACATCCATCGCACATATACAAAAGCCTTCTGCAACAAAACCTAATTTTTCATACCAGTCTCCCGAATTTCCCCCATATCCATGAAAGCGAAACAAGGCAGGTGAAGGGCTCTTCCTATATTTGGGCCGTAGGTATTGAGCATGAATTCGTGCACCTCGTACCCCTGTAAAATACAAATCATAACATTCGGCTACCTGACTTTGAAACGATGCAGGGATAAGTTCAATTTGTGAGTCTACCGTTTTAAGTTCATTCAGGGCCTGTTGCCAGAATGCATCAAAGTCTGCGGGTTTTGGATTGATTCCTTTGTATTTCCATAATTCTTCTAATGGAAGTTCAAATACGGGCATTGAATATCTCCTTCTCTTTAATTTTTTATATTCCCGTCAGGTGGTCATACAGTATTTTTATGCCGATTAAAAACAACAAAATGGCTCCTATAAATTCCATGCTCTTACCGAATTTTTTGCCGACATAACTGCCGAGTTGTATACCTAAAAGCGTCAGAAATCCTGCGGTAATGCCTATCCAGAAAGAAGGGAACCAAATTGAAACACCAATGAATGCAAAACTCAATCCGACAGCGTAAGCATCGATGCTCGTAGCAATAGATAACATAATCAATGATAACCCTCGGGTAGGGTCTTCTCTTGTTCCTTTTAGAGGACCTTCCTCATATTTTTCTTCTTTTCCTATCATGGTTTGATATACAATTTTTCCACCAATAGCCCAAAGAATGAAGAAGGCTATCCAGTGGTCATATTCAAGGAACCATTCCCCAACGAGGTTTCCGGTATACCATCCCAATATAGGCATTAACGCTTGAAACAATCCAAAATGAAAGGATAAACGAAACATTTGACGGGGGTAGACATTTTTTAAAAATGCGCTGATACTTACAGAAACAGCAAAGGCATCCATTGCCAGGGCCATTGAAATTCCCGCAAGTACATAAGGGTTTAACATTGTTGTTTTTCTCTTTGTGGTGAAACAGTATTATGTTAAAGAATGGGAATAATAATATCTTATTTCGGGTGTGGTAATCATGTCCGATAAGTCGGACGGATCTGACGCGTCGGACGGGTCAGACTTATTGGACAAAATATAAGTTGGTTTTTGAGTAGGTTATTGGATACAATAAGAAAATAACTACAAATGAAAGGAAAGTTTTATGAAAAAAGACAGTACTCATCATCACTCTTGCTGTGGTTGTATCCATGATTTAGGAAAATTGAACATGGCACGGAGAACTTTTCTTGCGGCAGTCGGTGGGACTGCGGTCGGTGCCGGTGCTCTTCTGTCCGCAAGTGCAGATACTTCCTCTGCAAAATTGGCAATGGAATATTTAAATAAGCCGATTGCCTCTGCAAAGAAGAAACCGCTCGTTGTACAGCCTGTTTTTACCTATCATTTATATGAAAGGCATGAACAGACAAGTTGGCGTCCCTGGGGTGGTTTCCATACGAAAGAGGATGTCCAGAACGAATGTCAGCGGATAGAAAAAGAATTGGCGGAAATGAAACAAAAGGCGGAATTTCCTCTGGAAATTTTGCCTTTAATGGCTGTGTCTTCGTCTGCAGAAGCCAAGCAAGCCCGAGAAGCAAGTGCAGATGTAACGATTATTTACGGTGGAACATGGGAAATTGACCCTGTATTCAGTGAGAATAAGCATCATATCGTGTTTGTTCGTCATCGTTCCGGTCCCGCTTATCTCTGGTATGAAATTGTCAGTCCTCGCTTTTTACGGAAAACAGTAGATGAATTAGGCGAACCCCGTTTAGCCCCGCAGGATGTTGTTGTGGATGAATATGATGATGTACTCTGGCGCTTGCGTTCCTTGTACGCGCTGAAAAATGCTGTTGGATGTAAAATAGTATGTATTGGTGGTCCTTCGGGCTGGGGAGTCGGTGGACAGAAAGCCCCGGAACGCACAAAAGAAAAATTTAAGATGGAACTGATAGATTATCCCTATTCCGAGTTGGAGAAGAGGATAAATTCTGCATTTAATGACGCAAAACTTTGCGAACAGGCAAAATTGTGGACAAAGCAGTATTTAAATCTGCCGAATACTTCTATGGAGACGGATATACCCTTCCTTGAAAATGCTTTTATCCTAACAGAGATATTTGAGCAAATAATGAGCGAATTTGATGCTCCCGCTATTACAGTTAATAATTGTATGACGACAATTATTCCTAAATCCAAAACTACAGCGTGTATGACCTTAAGTTTGATTAACGACCGGGGATCCATGGCGTTTTGCGAATCTGATTTTGCGGTTATTCCTTCCGGTGTGTTACTTTACTATCTCTGTTCCAAGCCCGTCTTCCTGCAAGACCCAACCTACCCGCATCATGGCGTTGTTACAATAGCCCATTGCACAGCGCCCCGCAAAATGGATGGGAAAAACCTTGAGCCTGTTCGCATTTTGACGCATTATGAATCCGATTACGGTGCTGCTCCAAAAGTGGATATGAAAATAGGTGAGACAGTAACTGTTATTGACCCGGATTTTGAATTTAAGAAATGGATTGGTTTCCGTGGAAAGGTGCAGGCAAATCCATTCCTTGACATCTGCCGTTCCCAAACCGATATAGAAATAGAAGGGGATTGCAACCGACTTGCAAATGATATGGTTGGCTTCCATTGGATGATGTCTTACGGTGATTACTTAAAAGAGACAGGTTATGCCCTCCGCAAATTGGGTATTGGCTGGTATAACCTTACCCACGACCGCACCGTAGAAGCGTAAATATTATTCGGTTATATTGCCCACAGATAAATTTGATATATCTGTGGGCTTCTTTTATTTCTACTTTGTTTTGCTTATGAATTCGTCAACATTGATTTTCATTGGTAAGGGAAGAGGGTCCTCCCACATTTTACGAAATGTGAAGCCGGGAATAATCCATAATTCTCCGGGTCGGCGTTCCATGAGGAAAGGATAACTTAATTGTCCACCGGGTTGGCGCGCTAAAACTACGGGTTTTGTCCATGTTTTGCCGTCGTCATCGGAAAAGATGATAGACAATTCTTCACGATGCCATGAGGAAGGAAACTCTGTATGTTGAGGCATGTTGCTTTTATTGAAAGTTCGGCCTTCAGGGTTTAGTTGATTGTAAACAAGGACCAGTTTACCGCTTGTTAATCGTAGCAAGTATCCGGGAGAGTTGCTTGCTGGGATACCGCTGGGTTGAATTGTTCGCCAGTATTTGCCTTCGTTTTCAGAAATAGCCTGCCAGAATTGGTCTAAACTGGTTCGAATGAGCATGAGAAGGCGTCCATCGCTCAGTTCTGCAAGGGTTGGCTCCAGAGCCCCGTCATGATGACCGTGTCCACCGATGTCAATCCAATTACTTTTTTGCCATGTCTTACCTTCATCATCCGAATAAAGAGAGCATACCATAAACCGCCCCGGATTACGGGTTATGTGGTCAAAGGGAGCCACAATCCTTCCGGAGCGAGTCTGTATCAAAGCGAAAAAGTTGGTATTGTATCCTTCAAGAATGCACTGGTTATCTATCCATGTCTTTCCCTCGTCAACACTCCGTATTGCCCAGACTTCTAATTTACAGTTTTCACCGGGTTCCTTCTTTTTCTCATCCCAGTCAAATTTTTTACCCGTGAAATTTAAGTAAACAAATACAAGTGTATTATTTTTTGTCTTTAATAGGTAAAAAGAAGCCGGTTCTTCAGGGTCTAATCCTTTACACACTGGGACGGGGTTTGACCATGTTTTTCCATCATCTTTGCTTATACGGAAACCCTCGGCATCTATTGTTGCCAGGTCTCCGTTAGAAAGTGTTGCAAAAGGGGGTTTATGCGTTAATTCAAGCATTTCCACTGCGGGATTTATCCATCGTTCTGCATATAAAGTCCATGTAAATAAAAAAGCAACGGTGATAAGTAAATTTATTTTGCCCATAGTCTATCTCCTTTTATTTTTCGTTATAAATAAGTGAGAGATTTTGTATTTCTACTTCTGCATTATAAGGACCTGTAATTTCCCAGCCTAAATTAAACGAGGTAAGGACAAAATCCTCTAAATTGGAATTGGTCAAAAAACCGCGTGATTGCCCTTTCTTTAAGGCTTCTTTAAGCAGGGGATTTAAAAGAACATTTAATTTTTTCCAGTTCCCATCACCTGTGTTTTCTTCATAAAATTGTTTTCCATCGATAAGGGTGATTAATTTGTTCGTTGTATAAGCAGAACCTCTATCCGGATTGATATATTCTGGTGGGATAGAATAGCGAGTATCAAAAAGGGGGATCCCAAACCAGAAGAAATCTTTGAAATCTTTGCTGGCGGGATTAATGTTTTGCACTGTCCAGAATGCAGAGATTTGTGCAGTATGTAGTGTCGGGTCGATATTATCTTTTAAGGAGGAGTCGCACAAACAATTTAAAATTTTAAATTCTAAATTAAACAGAAGTTCTCTGTCCGTTATTTTTATTCCATCGGGAAAAGTTTTTTCGATAAGTAAATGGGGCCAGGGCTCGCCATATTTTCGAAGTTTTCCTTGATATTCCTCAATACCATTGCAGTTCAAACGGATAGCCCGGGTATCTTTTTCTTTAATAAGAGTTATTTTTTTAGCCTCATTATTAGCAATCCATGTTGTTTCGCTCTTTTTTTCAAAGGTACCCGGAGATAAAGGAAAATTTGTAGCCCATTGAGCCAGACGCCATAAGGGCTTTTGTTCGGATTTTGTTGTGTAAGGAAAAGAAAGTGTTCCAAGAATGTTGGGATTTTCAACAGGACGAACTGTTGTTAAGTAGAAGCCATAGACAAATTCATTCGTAATGTCTAAATGATTAACAGATTTGGCCGGAACATTTTGAGACAGGGCCAATACCAGTGTAAAAAATATGTATTCCATAAATTATCCAATATGAGTTAATGTTGATATTTAGAAAATATATAAATGTCCTTAAATTTTATTACTTTTTCTTATAATAAATGGTAAAATAAATAATAAAGGAACGGAAATATAAAAATAAAGATTAGGGAGTCTTATGTGAGAAAAGGATATTTATCTTTATTTCTTATTTTTTTATTTATGTGTGTGGTGATTGGTTGTCAGTCATCGACATCCGATAAGTATACAGTGGAGGGAAAATCATACGGCGTTACTGCGGGTGTTTTTCATGGGAGATGGTGGAATTATTATGAACGAGGTTGTTCCTTTCTGGCAGGGGGGTTTTTAAATGAGGCGGAACAGGATTTACGCAGTGCATTACAAAATCGTTCCCGGGATACATGGCAGGCCCGGACCTATGGATTGCATTTTGTTGAATATTTTCCCAATCGTGAATTAGGAATTGTACTTTTCAAAAAAGGGCAATTGACAGAAGCGGAGAATCTTTTGCGTGAATCTTTAATGCAGGTAGACACAGAGCGAGCGAGGTATTATCTTGATTTAATTGTGAAAGAACGCATATCTAAGGGTGAGTTACAGGATCTCGAAGCCCCTCGGGTAAAAGCCGAACTGATTGAAATGGGTGTGGAAATAACAAAAGATAAAGATAAAAAAAATTCCTCTTCTACTCTTGTAAAAGAAACAAACAACCTTTTGAAGATAGAATGCTCAGATGATTTGGGAATCGAGCGAATCTATATAAACCAGCAGTCCATCCTGTTGCGACATGGTGAGAAATCCGCAACTATAGAACAGCCTGTTGAAACGAAAGAGGGTAAACAAGAATTTGTTGTTACGGTTCGTGACCTTGCCGGTAAAGAGAGTACATATAATTTATTAACGCAGGTTGACCTGACAGGACCCAATATTGGAATTTTCAAGCCTACGGATTATCTTGTTACAAAAGAAAATGAAATTGTTTTAGAGGGTGTTGTTCTGGACGATACCGGAATTGCGGAGATTTCATTAAATAATAAGGTTATTTCAGATGGCTCGGTAGAACAGCGAAAAGAATTTCGTTCGGAGTTAACTTTGAAGGATGGTGAAAATATTTTTGTCATTTCAGCCCGTGATATTGCAGGGAATGAAACACGAACCTCAATAAAAACATTTAAAGGGGAACCTCGGTCTCAATCAGCAAGTTTGTGGCGTTTTTCCCAGCAAACGCATCGGTTAAATAGTGCTTTTTCTTCAACATCTCTTTCAGGGAAAATTCTTAATGAAGTATTGTTTGCTCAAACAGAAAATACCAATGTAGAGATTAATATAAAAACACCTAAACCTGAGATACCCTCCCGTCATAATCGTGTTATTCGTGTTGCTGGAGAAGTTGTGAGTCCTTCTGCTGTGCAATCCTTGATTATCAATGGAGAACCTTATACACAATTGACAGGTGCTCCGAAAGAGGCTTTTAATAAACGGGTTCCTTTGCCTTCGGATTTATTAACTTCAGGTTCCGGAACAGTAAAATTGTCGGTTACTGCACAGGATTCAGAAGGGAGAAACACCCGTAAAGAGATGGATGTAAAAGTGGAACCTATTCTTGTGAATAAGAGTGAGACAAAGATGAGTATAGCACTGCTCGCTATTTCAGGTAGAACACAGACCGATACCTTCGGAAAGGATTTGCGGACGGTGTTGGAAGGGACTTTGAAAAAACAAGGACGGTTTTATGTTCTGGATAGGATTTATTTGCAAAATGTTTTGACGGAACAGCAATTGTCGGCGGGGCTGGCAGACCCGAATAGAGCGTTGGACATTGGCAGAATGGTGCCCGCACAGGTTTTTGCCGTTGGGGAGGTATTCCCGCGGGGAGAGCAATCGGTAGAGGTAAAACTGAGATTGATAAATACAGAAACTTCAGAAGTAATATCAATTTTTGATGGATTCATTGATAATGTTAATGATGGGCAATTGATTGAAGGTAAATGTGAAGTTCTTGCCCGCCAATTGGCAGACTTTTTCCCTCGTTTATCGGGTGAGGTATTGGATTTTCGTGGTACTGAACCTAAATACGAGGTGTTGTTTAACTGGGCAGAACAAGACGGTATTCGACCGGGGATGTATGCTTTAATCCTTTATGAAGCCTCTCCGGCCTGGGTTGACCCGGATACGGGGGAGATAACTCAACCCGCAGATTACGGCATTCTTTATAAAACCCGGATAGTAAATGTTTCGCCGACCAGTGCACGCGGACAGATAATTGTAGATACATCTAAACCTTCGGAGGGCGTAGCCATTGAAAAAGGTCTTCCTTCAATTACTATGTAATATTGTTATCCTAACGATAATTGTGTCCTTTACCAATGACGCATGGTCGCAGGGAATACCGATTAACTCTTCTCCGAATGTGATAGGTAGCGGTGCCCGTGCAATTGGTATGGGCGGTGCTTTTATTGCAATAGCCGATGACGCAACATCTGCGTCATGGAATCCGGGCGGATTGACTCAACTGGAACGCCCTGAATTTTCAATGGTCTATACCTACAAATATATAGGTGAGGACTTTCAGTCGTTGCCTCATCCTGAATTGGAGGGGAATTATTCTGTTGATTTCAGCCAGTTAAATTACATGAGTTTTGTATATCCATTCCAGCGAACCATAAAAGGTCGGAACCTTGTCTTGAGTCTGAATTATCAGGCAAAGTATGACTTTTCGAGGGAACTGGATTTTTATTATCGGGATATATCCGCGCTGGCTTTAGGGAATCGAGCCGGTCTGCATTCCCTTGTTCATTATAAACAGAGTGGACAATTAGCAGCATTATCTCCAGCATTTGGATTTGAAATTACCGACCGTTTATCTGTGGGGGTTGTATTAAATCTCTGGAATCAATCTATTATACAAAATAATGAATGGACTGTGGACCAGGAAGAATACCGCACATTACAAATAAACGGGCAGACAACCCGAGCATCGTTTTCTCATACGGTTATACGCAAGAAATACCGTGATTTTGAAGGAACAAATGTAACTTTAGGGGCTCTGTATCGGCTTGGTGAAAGATGGCAGATCGGTGCGGTATACCATTCAAAGTTTACTGCAGATGTAGATTATGAAGAATGGTGGATTATCAACCGGGGTGTGGGGTTCCCCGGATTCTTCTATAGTCGAAGACCTTTGAAGTATACATTTCCTGCTTCCTTTGGTATCGGTGTGGCTTATCGCTTCCCGAATGATAAATTAACATTAAGTCTGGATATAACCCGATGCGAATGGGACCAGTTTGTTGTACACGACCCTGAAAATCGAAATTGGCTTATGAGGAAGCGTTCAGGAATATCCAATCTACCGGTGGAATGGAGTCCACATGACCCGACTTATACAGTGCGGATCGGTGCAGAGTATTTGTTCTTTAATCCAAATAAACCGCGTCGGTCTATCTTGCCGAGTATTCGCGCCGGTGCGTTCTATGATCCCGAACCGTCCAGCGGTCGACCGGATCGCTGGTTTGGATTGGGGAAAGGCGATGGCTCTGTGGATAACTATTATGGGATTACATTAGGAGCCGGTTGCCTTATAAAAAACCGTATCAATATCGATGCGGCTTATGTATATCGTTGGGGTAATGATGTGCGAAAGGACACTTTCGGCTTTGTGGCCACCGATGCAGATGTAGACCAGCACTTATTCTATCTTTCCACCGTGATTTACTTCTGATGCCGCGGCGTGTTCATCATGCGTTTTAGGTGGTAAAGAATATCTAAGGCTTCTTTTGGCGAAAGTTGGTCGGGGTCGATTTTTTCAAGTTCTTCTTCTACAGGGGAAAGGGTATGTTGATTGTGCGTGTCAAAGAGGAGGAGTTGTTTTGTTTCTTCTATCGTTCCAAATTGACCACTTTCAAGAGAGTCCATGATTTCATGGGCACGGCGAATTACATGAGGAGGGAGACCGGCCAACTTCGCTACATGAATCCCATAACTATGGTCTGCAGACCCTTCAAACAAACGGTATAGGAAAACAATCCTATCTTTATATTCCCTGACCCCCACATTGGTATTTACAGCCCCATGGAGCGATTTTGTAAGTTCTGTAAGTTCGTGGTAGTGGGTTGCAAAGAGGGCTCGTGCTTTAATCCGGTCGTGAATGTATTCCGCAACGGCCCATGCAATACTGATACCATCATAAGTGCTGGTGCCCCGGCCTATTTCATCAAGCACCAACAAACTGCGATGAGTTGCTGTATTTAAGATATTTGCAGTTTCTATCATTTCTACCATGAAAGTACTCTCACCCCGTGCGAGATTATCTGAGGCCCCCACACGCGTATAAATCCGGTCTACAACACCGATTTTTGCTTTTTCTGCAGGAACAAAACTACCTATTTGTGCCATAAGCGTAATTAATGCGACCTGCCGTAGATAGGTAGATTTCCCCGCCATATTTGGTCCGGTAACAATCATAAGTCGGCGGTCATGGGTGTTTAGATAAGTATCATTCGGCACGAAGGTACCGGGACCCAATAATGTTTCAATAACAGGATGTCTGCCACCCGTGATTTCAATTTCATCCGAAGTATTTATGAGAGGTTTCACATAATTCAGAGAACTGGCAACATCTGCTAATGATAGAAGTACATCAAGTAAAGCAATAGACTCAGAATTTTTCTGGATTCGTTTGGCTTCTCCTGAAATATGATTACGCACTTCAATAAATAGTTCTTCTTCCAGAGCAACGCTTCGTTCCTGTGCGGTGAGTATTTCTTCTTCTCGAGATTTGAGTTCCGGTGTTACATATCGTTCTGCGTTAACAAGTGTTTGTTTTCGGATGTAGTCTGCGGGAACAAATGAAGTCTGTCCTTTACTAACTTCAATAAAATAACCAAATACTTTATTGTAACCGATTTTAAGAGTTTGAATTCCTGTGCGTTCGCGTTCTTTCTTCTGGAGTGTTGCTATCCATTCCCGACCTCCTCGCATCAGGGAACGTAAATGGTCTAATTGAGCATGATAACCATCTTTAATAATTCCGCCATCAGCAAGTGATGCCGGAGGAGTATCTACTATAGCATTTTCAATGAAACGAACAAGTTCGGGAAGTTGGTCCATCGTATCGTAGATGTTTTTTAAAAGTTCTGAAGAACAGTTTTCTAATGGTGTTTTTAGTCGAGGCAGTATTTTTAGACAATGACACAGGGCTTTAAGGTCTCTCGGATTTGTTGTCTGGGCTGTAATTCGACCAAGAAGTCGTTCTAAATCCCCGAAGCCTTTCAATTGTTCTCGCAGGAGGATTCGTAATTCCACATTTTCCTTCAGTTCCTCTACTGCATTGAGTCGCAAAGATATTTCATCAATTCTTTGTAAGGGATAGTGTATCCATTGTCGTAATTTTCGCGACCCCATCGGGGTAAGTGTTCGGTCCAGCACACCCAATAATGTGCCCTGTTTTGAACGGTCAAATAAAGATTCTGTTAATTCAAGGTTTCTCTGGGTGTTACTATCCAGAATTACAAAATCGGACGGTTTATAAATATGAGGCACGTCCATGAATGGAGTTGATTCACGCTGGGTCTGTAAGACATATTGTAGAACAACCCCCACGGCCGATATTAGTTCGGGATTACTATCCATTCCCAGTCCGCGGAGTGTGGAGAGTCCATAGTAACGCAGGATATTCTCTGTAGATAGTTCTGTATCAAACTTATCAATAGGGATACGAGTAAGCGTCAAATTTGGAAAGGAGGAAGTTAATATTTGTTCAATACTATTGTTAATGTTTTCGGGGATAAGTAATTCGGACAGGGTTAAACGGGTTAATTCATCAGATAAGGTTCGTTCATAGGGAGGGGTTAATTCCGACGCAAGGAATTGTCCGGCACTTATATCTACCAAAGCAAGACCTGCTTTTTGTTCTCCGATACATAACGCTCCTAAATAATTATTTGCTCCTTCTTCAAGAAGTTCCGGTTCAATGATTGTGCCGGGGGTAACTGTTCGAACAATAGCCCGCTTAACGATACCTTTTGCTAATTTAGGGTCTTCAACCTGTTCACATATCGTTACCGTTTTACCGGCTTTTATCAATCGGGCAAGGTAATGGTTTACCGAACGGACTGGGACTCCACACATAGGCACTTTTCCCTCTTTGCTTTCCCCATCTCGGGAAGTTAGGGCAATACCTAAAATTTGGGAGGCTTCAAATGCATCGTCGAAGAACATCTCAAAAAAGTCCCCCATGTGAAAAAGAAGTAGCGAATCACCGCATTCCGCTTTGGTACGCAGGTACTGCCGTAACATCGGTGTGGCCCGCTCCGGCACAATATCTGTAATCTTAAGCCAGTTTTCCTTATTTTTGTCTTCCATAGGGAATATTCGTTTCGAATTTATAAGTCTGAATAATACTTTGCGTAGTGAATGTGTAATAGAATAATATTTTAATATAATGATATTTTAACATGTTAAAATAAAGGGTCGTTATATAACAAGATTATAACTTATGGAAGTCGAGGATTCTCTTACAGAGCGGCAACTTGTCCCGATAATACAACATTTTTTGCCTATAGCAAAACATAAAGCAGTTTCTCTCTTTGAACATTGGGCAAAGGAGGAGGCCTCTCCTGTTTTTACGCATGCGGGTAAATACCGTTCCTGGGGTTGGACCGAGTGGACTCGTGGATTTTTATATGGAATTCCCCTGCTTGTATATGAAATGACAGGAGATCGTTCCCTTATAGATCGTGTTAGAGGGAATATTCATAGATTGGATTCCTACCTGACCCATACGGGTGTGCATGACCATGGTTTTAATATTCTTTCTTCCTATGGTCATTTGTGGCGAATGGGTTTGTCAGGATTATTTCCTTGTAGTCAGGAGGAATTGTCACGATACGAGTTAGCAATTCGTATTTCGGGTGCGGTGCAAGGTAGCCGATGGACAAAGGTAGAAGACGGTACGGGTTTTATCCATTCTTTTAATGGAGCCCATTCTTTATTTGTGGATACCATCCGAACCTGTCGCGTTCTGGAATTAGCATGGATGTTGGGTCAGGTGTTAAAATCGGAAGGTGATGAAGAAGTTTCTCTTCTGGAACGGGCTATTCAACATGTTCGGAATACGATAAGGTACAATATCTATTTTGGGAATGGGCGGGATATTTATGATGTTCGGGGACGGGTTGCTCACGAATGTTTATTTAATGTAAAAACAGGGAAATTTCGCTGTGCCTCGACACAACAGGGATATTCTCCGTTTAGCATATGGACACGCGGTTTGGCATGGGCGATGTTAGGATGTATCGAACAATTAGAATTTTTCTCATCCGTTCCCCGACGCGCATGGGAAAGTTTTGTGCATGATGAGGACTGGCTGGATTCTTTAAAGCAATCGGCAAGGGCTACTGCGGATTTTTATATTGAAAATACCACAAAGGATGGGATTCCTTTCTGGGATACCGGAGCCCCGGGTTTAACCTATATAGGTAAATATCAGCAGTTTCCGGCAGACCCTTATAATGATATAGAACCGTTGGATAGTTCTTCTGCTGTTATATCCGCACAGGCCCTTCTCCGTTTGGGGGCTTATCTCGGAAAAGATGAAGAAGGGAAAAAATATTATCAGGCGGGATTAACAGTAACCCATACCCTTTTGCTAAAAAAATTTTTATCAACAGATGCAAACCATGAAGGACTGTTATTACATGCGGTATACCATCGTCCTAATGGTTGGGATTATATTCCGCCGGGACGAAATATCCCTTGTGGTGAATCATGTCTATGGGGAGATTATCATCTTTTAGAATTGTTGTTGTGGATATGGCAATCAGCGAATGGAGACGCTCCATGGAATTTTTTTGCAAATCAACCGTTAAAAGGTATTTGTAGGTAGTTAAGATGTATATTTTAACAGAAGGTACAGAGGCTCAATTTATTTGGGGGCAATGGGCGGTTCCTGTGGTTATAAGTGAGATGGGTGATGATTGGATTTCGCTGAGGTATCCATTGGAAGAACCTATTGGACCCGGGATTTATGTGGATTTACAGGTGCAATACGATTTGTTTCGAATGGTATATTATTATTTTACCCTTAATATGCCTCGTCAGTTTAACGATATTCTATTTTTACGACGAGCAGCAAGCCGAACCTATGTTGAACGAAGGCAGGCATGGCGGATTGTGGCTAATGAACCTGTGCGTATGGAATATGGAGAAAATCGTATCTCATTTGAGGCGACTTTATTAGATATTAGCAGTACCGGAGCTTATTTCGCAGTAGAACACCTCTTACCTTTAAACAATCCTTTGCGTATTTATCTACCAATGAATGGGCGTATTTATGTATTTAATGGAATTATTGTTCGCAAGTTACCACCGAACCCCAAATTGGGGATTCCTTTAAGGATAGGTGTCCGTTTTGTTAACAATCCAATCGAATTGCGAAATATACTGGTCCAATTTTTATGGTCACGCATCCGGGAAATCTATCGAGACCAATTCAAAGAACTTTATCCGGGTGCAGAAAATCGCCCAAGGAAAAAGTCAAAAGGGATTATTCAGCCTGATAATAATTTTTACAATGGAAGTAAAGGTTAATAAACGAAGGAAGTTTTATGGTGGACGATATTCGCATAGGGATTATTATGAATGGTGTAACGGGGAGGATGGGAAGAAATCAACATTTAGAGCGGTCCTTGATGGCTCTGAAACAAGAAGGAGGGGTATTAACTAAAACTGGGAAAAGGATTGTTCCTGAGGTTATCCTTGTAGGTAGAAATTCACAAAAACTTGCGGAGTTGTCAGAAAAGTATTCGCGACTGCCCTGGTCTACCGATTTGGATAGTGTATTGTCAGACTCGAAATATAGTATTTATTTTGATACACAAATTACAGGACTGCGATATGATTCGGTAAAAAAGGCTATTCTTGCGGGAAAACATATATATTGTGAGAAACCTTCCGCTTCCCATTTGTCTCAAGCGTTGGAACTCTATAAATTGGCAGAAGAGAAGAAAATTAAACATGGAGTTGTACAGGACAAACTCTGGTTACCGGGTCTATTAAAGTTGTCGGAATTAATCCGGCAAGACTTTTTCGGCAGGATACACGAAGTTCGTGGGGAGTTTGGTTATTGGGTATTTACGGGCGAGTTTGAGTTGCCCCAGCGTCCATCTTGGAATTATAAAAAATCGGAAGGAGGCGGAATTATTCAAGATATGGTATGTCATTGGCGTTATTTAATTGATAATCTTTTTGGGACTGTTACCGATATAAATTGTTTTGCTATGACGCATATTCCCCAGCGATGGGATGAGTCGGGAAAACCTTATGTTTGTGATGTGGAAGATGCCGCATATACAACCTTCCTTACAGACAGGGGGATAATATGTCATTTTAATTCTTCGTGGTGTACGCGTGTTCATCGGGATGATTTGCTCACCGTGCAGATAGACGGGATGAAGGGTTCTGCTGTCGCAGGTTTGAGGGAGTGCTATATCCAGCCTGCGGAAGGCACACCAAAACCGGTATGGAATCCGGATATTCCTCAACCTATTAATTTTTATGAAGGGTGGATGAAAGTTCCGGATAGAGTAAACTATGATAATGCTTTTAAGGCCCAGTGGAAGTTGTTTTTACTTCATGTTGTTGAAGATTTTCCTTTCCCTTGGGACCTATTAGCAGGAGCCAAAGGAGTCCAATTGACAGAATTAGCATACCAAAGTTGGCAGGAACGAAGATGGGTTAAAGTCCCGCCGTTAAAATAATTATTCTGAGGTTCTCCTCTATTTAATAGATAGCCTTGTTATAGATGGATTAATCTTGTGATGTGTCAATGTAATGTGTGGGCAATATTGTCATATAGTCATTAAGATTACCACGGTCCATAAAGCATTCAATAATGGTTTTTCCCAATGGATGTAAATCAGTAGTTAAGAATTTTTTCAGTTGATTTTGGAAGAAATTATAAAGAATTTCAGCCCCTTCATCGTAGGCTTCTTCTCCAATATCTGGTTGAAGGTGTGTCTCAAACAAGAAATTAGGTAAAACTTCACCTTCGATTCTTACTGTCTTCAAAGTATGTCCCAATAGGGAGCATCGGGAAATAACTAATTGGCTGGGCTTAAATCGAGCAATTCCCCGTCGTGCAAGATATTCTCGTGCCAACCACTGGGGAGCAAAGCCTACTTTCCATGCGCCAACATGTTGATTGGGACATAAGATGTGGTATACACGGGGACTGGCTAAGATTTGGTCGAGTAGTAAATTAGCGTGGTTCACATATTTCCCTGTTGCGAAGGGCCAGTATGAACCGACACCTTCGGAAGTCATCCCTTCCGTTTTTACGATGGATGGATTTTCATGTCCACGCGGAGCGACCAATCGCCATAGCCAACCTAATGCGGAGGGTAAAAGATGGAACATGCCAATGATTCCATAGGTCGGTCTGTCTTTGGTGCAGGGGGGGGTTCGCACACCGAAACTGCGAATGTCTACCGAGACGGGTTTGTTAACCGCATTGGGCATAATATGACGAGGGACAATTACCCGCGGGTTTGGACAAGGAACCCCCGGCTCGTCTTCTGTATGTTCCCATATCAAAGCACGGGAATTCGGAACCGCATTGATATTCAGAAATAGCAAAGGATTAGGAGGCTGAGCAGTAAGTGACTCAAAAGTTTGGTCTGTTCCATACCGTCGGATATGATTTACGCGAATAAACCAACCTTTTTCAGCGTCTGTTACGGTAAGCTTACCATCTCCTTTTTGAAAAGAGGGATGGCAAAGAGCCATATCATCACTGACAGGTCTCAAAGCACAAGCACGGGGCAGTTCTAGTAATATTTGTTCATGAGTGTGGATATGGGTTCCTACAAGGATACGCCCGTCTTCTTCTCGATGGATGTTTTCAAGCATTTCACTCTTTCCACCTCCGCTGGCGCCTTCATGTAATATCGTTACCACATTATCATAAGGTGTGATTACCTGCACGGTAGAACTGTGCGTTGTTAACCAACCTTCTTGCTCTCCCAGATGGAGTAAATAGCCGTAAACTCCCTTTTTAGCACTGGGACCGGGGTATAAATTATATGAAAAGATCTCATAATATTCTTCTCCGCGTCGGTGAACTACTACTTGCTTTTTGTTAAAGTGCGTGTGCCGGAATACAGGAGCAACATACATTATTAATTTAGGGTCGAATTTGGAAGTTAGTACATCCCAGGAAACAATCCCTTGAAGCAGTGCTAAACCTAACGCAAAGAAGCCCGTATTCGCAGGCGCAACGGCAAGGGCATGTTTCCCTAAAAAATCTCCGCCTGCCATGAAACCGAACATGATCAGTTCTTGTTCTTGCAACCATGCAAAAGTTTCTTCTGCAAGTTTATCAAAAGGGTAGCCAAATACATCTTCGAAATAGGATCTATCCGTAGGTCCCTTATCTCCAATGAATGTGCATTCGGGATCTCTCCTTCTCATATAGATCTCTGTATAGTTGGCACATACACCATTTCTGACACGATTTACCGTCGCTTCATGATATTTGCCTATCCCCGGAACATCGTATTCTACCTTGTATTGCGCATCCGGGGCATTCGACCCACAAGCTATTTCAATTAACTCATCAATCGTTGTGGCGACGGAAACTTTCTTTGATTTTAATAACAACTTTTTCAGTTGTTCTGGCATTTTAATATTGTTCCAGTTCTTTTCTTTTTTTTGCATAACCCGTCTCCTATTATATTTATTTTGGATTGTCTTATTAAATATTAAATGTAGTAGTATATCAAAACTAAATGAGCGATTTCGCTTTTAACAGAACTATTTTGTGAAATATTCCTGCCAGTTTTTTATAAGGTGTAAGTTTGTTTTCTCCGTTTCCAATATATACAGGTCAAACACAAATCTACCGGTGCCTCCGGGACGGTCATCAAGATAAATAATAGTCGAATAATTGTTGGATTTGCATGGTTGCTGTAATATGAACGGATGTAGAGGACGGGTATTGATATTCATGGGAATAACGAGGACTTCCTTTTGAGGTAATGGACAGGTAAGTTCCGCCGAAATAATTGTGGGTCCATCCCAGCGGAGATGTTCAATACGATAATCATTCCCCTGTATATGTAAAAGGTCTTGACCATCAATAAGCAACTCGAAATGTCCTAACTTTTTTAACTCCCCTTGACATTCTTCCCGTATTCTCTTATAAATCTCCTGTTGTTCTTGAATCAATCGGTCTATTTCTTTCTGCTCAGGAATGCGTTCCAATAGTCTTTTCTCTCCCGTCAGATTTTCTACTGCCCGCTGTGCATGTTCTATGAGCACATTTACACCATCTAATTTATAATTGAACCCGGGTATACTTTTGAATGTGGCCCAGACATTTGTCAAATTGAGCAAGGCATTTTTTAAATCTACCTTATTTTCAAAGGAGGGATTATCCAGATAGTTAAAATAACAAAACAAGGTTTCAATATAAGCCGTATGCGTCTGTATCAGCGACTGGGTCATGTTAAGTTGGTTTCCTATTTTTTCGGATAAATAGGAGGGCTGGATTTTATCCCTTATGCCTTCATATTTAAACTTCATTCCATTAGCTTTGTTCAATCCAAAATGAAGTTGGTTAAGAACGAACTCGCGCCAAGGGAGACACTGCAGATAAATATTCCTTAAAAACTGAATATGCCCTTTACCTAAATCAATAAGTGGGTATCCTTCTGCAACAAAGGAACCGACTCGCATGTGAGGAAAAGAATTGAATTGCCCATAAGCAATGGGCTCGATAAACAAACCGTACTTGTAAGCATAGGCAGTATCCAATAGAATGTCCGCCATTGTATCTGCGGATTCTATACCCAAATTGATTGCACAATAATCACGGGCTACCTCTCTCATGTTTACATCCGGTTCCCAGGTGAGCCGGTATAATGTATAAACATATGCACCCCTTGTAGACCATTCCTTTGCGGAAACACCCCCAAGATAGGACAGTCCTGAAACATTTGTATCCTCATTGGACAGGAAATATTTTAGCCCATTCTGAAAGTATTCCCCCGAAAAAGTAGGGAAAAGATTCGTATCCGACCCTTCGTAGTAATTCATCGGTTCAAAAGTTACTACCGTTTTATGAGGCGTCAGGTTAAAAGTGCGGTTGTAAGGCTGGAACCACCACCGGTCTCCACGCGTTATTTTTATTTTTACAAACAAATTTTCCGTTGGAATCTCATCTGTGAACACTTTCCTATATACTTCTGGCTGACAATGAATTTCGTGGTCTCGCAGTCCCCAATTTTTATTAAAATAGGTTTTATTAAATTCCCCTACGACAACTTGATGTATACTTTTCAGAAGGTTTCTATACCGCTCCTCATAACTCATCGTGCATTCAGGATTCTCGTGGAGTATATCGAATGGATGATAATTATCCCAGAAACCGGAAATATCATCTAAACATATCTCCACGCCATCTAATTCAGGCAATGCGGTCAGTAAAAGTCTGTATTTCTCTTTTACCCGCTCCCAGAATTCCGGCAAACAGGGATTGAGGAGTTCCATGTTATTCTGGAAAAGAGAAGGATGGTAAGTAAGTTCATTACTAAATGCAAAATAACGCATTCCTAACGAATGGGCCCATTCTACAAGTGGTTTTAATTGCCTTACATGTTCCTGATTTTTCGTGTTTTCACGGTCTGATTCCCATGGAACCAGGTCCAGAGTATTCATTCCTGAGACTCAATTAAAACCATAACGGAAGGATGTGTTTATCTGTTCAACTGTTGCTCCGCCGTGCAGACTCTTTCCCCAGGAACTTGCAATACGCACAGGGAAGGCAGGGGCCCGTTTTGTATTTATTTCAGGAACGCTTCGGTATACTTCTATCCGGTCCAATAGCCAAAAAATCCCATGAGCAGTTCCAATTTCATCCCTTCCAACCAATAGAAGTATTTTGGGATGGTTCCGTTGGGGTAATGTGTGTATCAGAAAACCTTCCGCAGGTAGGTCTGTTTTCAGTTGATTATGGATTTCCTTCCGATACTTTTCCGGCAAATTACATTCCACCCTATCCCTTATGATAAGGGTATTTATATCCTCCCGTATTTGTTCCCCCGATACAATATTTATCTTTATATGGTACCTTTTACAAGTATTTTCTAATTCCTCTAAAGCCACTATTACAGGTTTCTTTTCTTTCAACTTTTGGCTGATATTTAAATTCCATTCCTCCGAAAAAAGGGAAAATGAACAGAATAAAATCAGACCTGTAAGCGAGAAATAAACATTTTTCATATAACGAACCCTACTTTATAGATAAAATAACAATTACATCCCTGCTCGTATCAATATTAAAATTAGATTTTTGAAAATCACCAAAAATAGATACTATTGACAAACCTGCTTTTTGAACGATCGTAGATAAATCCTGTAAAGAAAGTTTCTGAAGGATATTGGTGTCACTTGATGTCTTATATTCCCCTTGAACTTTTGCAAAGTAATTAATAGACAGAAATACGACATCATTATCAGGAATGAATGTTTTAATAACAGTAACCTTTTTGTCCTCTTGTTCTTTCCGTATACATTTTGTTTGTACTTCTTTCATATCGGAATGATTATAATTCAAAATTTGTAGAATAAAAGTTCCCTGGGGAGCCAATAATTTTTTAACTTGCGAAAAGAAATCCAAAATACAATTATAGTCCCGCAATAGACAAAGCGAATTCCCGAGGCATAAAATTATATTCCATCGACCCGCAAGAGGCAGGTGAGTAAGGTCCGCTACAAGATAAAACACATTGTGGGCGTATGGCTGTTCCTTTGCATACATAAGCATTTCTGGACTAATATCCAAACCGATAACATCTGCTCCCTGTTCCGAAAAAAACTGCGAATGAATCCCTGTCCCACAAGCAAGGTCTAATACTCTCACAGGTTGCTGATACCGATTTAAGAGTTCTAACAATAGAGGTCCTTCTCGGGCTAATCGAGCGGATTTATCAAACAACAGCGGATAAAACTCCGCAATACGGTCAAAACTCATAGATTATTACCGTGTTTCTTTATTATGAAGATATATTAGAGATTAATATTCATATTTTTATTGTATCAGTTATAATATTATATTTTTATATTGAAATATGGACAATAGAGGGATTATTTGATTTTAAAAAAGGGGAGTTATTTGTCCGTGTTTTGTTTGGGTAGGTGAATTAAGGCAGGGGGTGTATGTTCTGCTGGCAGATTTTCGTTTGTGCTTTGTATGCGGAGAGATTCAAAGTTCTGCCCTATGAGTTGTGCAAGATTGAGCATAGATTGATAAAGGGTTTGTGATTCTACCCTTAAATTTTCTGCTGTAGATGAAGTTTCCTGAGCCACACCGGCGTTTTGTTGAATTCCTTTATCAATTTCTGTTATGGCTTTAGTTACCTGTGTAATCCCTGTTGACGCAGATGATGAAGTTGTTGAAATCTCTTCTAATATTTTTGATACATCAAGAACTCCTACCATCATTTTTTGGAAGTTTTCGGAGGCGGTATTGGTGATAGTCGTTCCTTGTTTTACTTTATCCGTTGTTTGCCCAATTAATGATGCGGTTATTCGTGCCGCCTCGCTTGCTTTCATTGCTAAATGTCTTACCTCATCCGCCACTACGGCAAATCCTGCTCCGGCTTCGCCGGCTCTCGCAGCCTCCACCGCCGCATTTAGAGCCAGAAGATTGGTCTGAAATGCAATCTCATTGATGGTTTTTATGACTTTAGAGGTTTCTAAACTAGATTTCTCAACTTCTTTCATGTAGGAATCCAGATTTTTAATAGAATCTTCTACTTTTTTTATTTCCTTCAATTCTTTCTGGATGAGTTGATTGGCCTGAGACGAACCATCTGCGTTTTTCTTCCCTATAGAAGCAAGTTCTTCAAGAGTGGATGATATTTCTTCCACAGAAGCGGCTTGTTCTGAGGTGGAACTTGCAAGGGTTTGGTTGCCACTGGTTAACTGTTGAACCCCAATGAGTATAGAAGAAGCGGACTCTTCCAATCGGTCTGTTACCTCAGATATATTTCGTGTGACCCTTCGAATTACATAGAAAACAACAAAAGATGAAATTATAATGGTTAATGTGCTAATCAAAATCGTATGTCGTGCATTCTTTGTTATGTTAAATATACTCTCTTTCCCTAAATCAACAGGAGCGGATTCTATTTTTAACATCACCTCACGACCCAGGGTGTTGAGTGATTGTTTTTTCTGGCTCATATCTTCCAAATTCTTTATGTACTTCAATGTAAGGTCGTGCATAAGTAGTCCTGCATTTTTTGCATTTACCGGCAATTGAGCAAAGTCTGTATTTTTAAGTCGTTCTATATCTATTTCCACATTTTCAAATAAAACTTTGAAAAAGTTTAATATTTCTTCCTTAGCGTTGGAGTCATAAGATAACCGCTCAAAAATGTTCAACAATTTATAATT
>CAKZKR010000099.1 GCA_937124615.1 uncultured bacterium | reverse complement strand
GGCGTTCATCTTCACTTTTGCAGTTGTCCAGTATCTCCTGCCGTTTTTGGCTGTTTATGATAAAGGCTTCGTTGAGGCCGGTTTTTATTCCATAATAAATATTCACATCCCAGTCTTTAAGTGGTTTGCCTATGCGTTCTATCTTTTCTTTGAGCCGTTGTTCCTCATCATTGCCAATGAACCATGCTTTTTCGGATAGTTTGTTCAGGATTACGCCATTCTTTCGTAACTGTCTTGAAATATTCACGGTTTCATTTGGTTGTTTTTGGAGTGTAACTGCAATTAGACGGTCTTTATTTTCGGATTTTTGTATTATTAAAATGTTCGTATCCACAGTAGCACTTTCAAATACACCAGGACCTAAATCAACAATGACAAGCGGGTTGTAATCCAAGAAAAATTTACGTAACTTTTCACCATAACCCGCTCGCATCCATTTGTTTGAAGAGATAAAGCAAAGAATGCCATTGGGTTGGAGTAGTTGAATGCCTTTTTCGTAAAATAGTGCATAAATATCGCCCATTCGGTCAAAGGTTTCAAAATTTTTGTCTTTATACAGATTAGCAAGTCTTCCCCTATTCCTCTGAAGTTGAATATACGGCGGGTTGCCAATGACAATATTGAAACCGTCTCTTAATCCGAACATCCATTCAGCATCGAACCAGCCCGCGTGAGCATTTGGGTCAAAGATATTGTATTCTGCAATTTTGTTAATGGCCTCTTCTGGAAAATTGGCTTTTTTTAATTCATTTTTTAATTTATCACGGAGGTCTTTATCTTTTTTAACATATTCCATCTTTTCCTGGTGTGTTTTAGCATTGAAGTATTTGTGCCGAAGGAATTTAATTTCCTCTTCCAATCGAACAATTTTTTCGTTAGCATAGAGAAGACTCTTCGGACTCGTCCCCTGGTTTGTAAGGGGTATGAGCGTATCTGCAGAAACGAGTTTCGTTTCAAGGTTGGGCAAAGAACGAACACCAAAATTCTCCTTCTGCGGGTCAAGGTTCTGCTCTAAAACTAAAGAGATGAAAAATCGGAGTTTAGCAATTTGAATCGCAATAGGCTGGATATCTACACCGTAGAGGCAATTCTCAATTAAGTATAATTTACGGGCATAGTCGGGATTGTTAATGTGCTTATCAAAGGTATCATTGATATCTTTTAGGATTTCCTCTTTTTGTTGACGGGATAAAGACGATTCCAATGTTTCTTCAGTGATTTGGATAGCGGTTCGAAGTTGAATCTCTTTCCAAATTTCGTTTTGAGGGTCTAATTTGGCAAGGATAGCGGTAAGCGTTTGTAGTGCACTCATAAGAAATGCAGCCGAACCGACCGCCGGGTCAATAATTTTGAGATTATTAATTTCCTCAATAATTTTTTTGCTTTGCTCGTTATTAAATGGATTTTCTTCAGTTTCATAGTGAAAAAGTATTTCCAGTTTTTTATCCAAATCGGGTATATTTTCATTAAGGAGTTTATCTTTTAAGTATCGCTTTAGCGTTTCGACAACCATAAAATCGACAATTTCGCGAGGGGTGTAGTAACTGCCTGTGGCTTTTCGTGCATAGGTAGAAGTTTCCGGATTGTAGCAGGTCAGTAAGTTTTCGAAAACTTTCCCGAGTAGTTCCGGGTCAAGGGACAATTCTTGGTCTATGGGCGAGTTCTCATCCACAGTAAAGTTGTATTGATTGAATAGGGTGAATAAGCCTTTAACTTTTGTCTGTTTGCTCTCTTCAAGGTATTCGGATAAGTCAACTGTTTTTTCCCCTTCCATGAAGAAGTAACAATCTGGGATAGTAAGCCGATTTTGAGGGTTTCGTGAAAAACCATCAAGAACCTCTCCGCCCAGGTCATCTTTATCCAAGCAATCAAACAGACCCCCATTAAGAAAAGGTATTTCTGAGAAATGTTGGAGAACTTCTTCCGGCGGAATAAGAAATTTTTCCTCATAGCGAAACAAGGTCTTTATTCCGTAGTTATTTCTATTCTCTAAAAAACCTGCATTTTTTGCCCAACCGCGTTCATGAATGGGGCGGTTTAGAGTGGCAAAAAATAGGTTTTGAAGAATGGCATTGTAATAGTTCTCGGATTGCTCAGTTTCGTAAAAGTCTTTTACAATTTTTCTCAATTTGTCCGGATTAAAAAGGTTGTCCGGCACTAACTTTTTTTGTTTGATAAACCACACAAAAATAAGCCGTGTAAGAAGACGAATCAGGCTATCTTTTTTTCGGTCCTTATTCTGGTGAAGTAAAGGAAAGACATTCGCACTGTCCACAGCCCAATAAAACCAAGAAACCAGTTCGCTGTAAAATTGGGAAGTTACAGTTTCAATGGAGAATCGTTCTTTTAGGTCTCTTTCGTCTCTAACTTTTCCTTTTTTTATAAGATTTAAATAGGGCGTTTTGGTCGGGATAGAAGGACCTAAAAGGTAGGAAAACCGTCGAGGATTAGACGGTTCTTCACGAAGGGAACCCCCTTCAATTTTTAGGTCTATTGTAAGCAAAGAGATACGATACTGGTCTGCACCCTCAGTATAGTAAACAATAATCGAATTGCGATGGTTATACTGTTTCAGGATACGAAATGTCTCACGGGTAATTGTTACGCGGGGGTCGTTTACACCATTGTGTCGAATAAAATATAAATAAATTTCAGGGTTTTGACTTTTTCCCCAATATTCCACCTTTTCAATCTTTTGTGCTTGGAAAGGAATTTCTACCTCTTGATCATCTACTGTAAAGTCATCCGGCAAAAACTGCTTCATCAGGAAATCTTTGACTTTATTGTAACTGAAAGGGTAAGAAAAGAAGTTATCAGATTGATTCAAGTAGTTCACTTTTACCTTTCTCCTTTAGCCAAGTTCCTCTGTAAAAATAATAACATCCTCACCAAGTTCAATCTTTTTGGATAAATCCAATATACGGTCAAGATAAACCTCAGGTAGAGTTTTTTCCATTCTCTTTAAGGAATCCTCAAAATTATCAAAATCAAAATCTCGAATCTGTTTTTCAAAAAATTCTGGGATGTTGTCGATCTCTTTAAGGATTCTCTTTAACTTATTAACATATTCTTTTAATTTCAAATCCCCTATACCGGAGGCGGGGTTAATTTCTTCTAAAATTTTATCAATATTATTGTGTAGTTTTTTTTCTTTTTCAGATAATTTTATGAGTTTTTCCGTAATGAATAAACTTGATTGCAGTCGTTCGTATTTTGTTTGGAATTGTTCCGAAACTGGAAAAGCAGGCTCGTCAGGGCTGGCTTCAAAAATTTTAATGGCCTCTTCTGTGGACAGACTTTTTATGACCTCTCCATCGCCCTCGTGATGGAGATATTTAAAAATTAGGTTCGTCCCTTTACGGGCGAACATGATACATTCGGGCTTTTCTTTGCGGGGTTCTCTTCTGATTTTGGTTCGGTAGGGTATCTTCTCCGCTTCGGAGAGGAGTTGAGCGTTTTCTTTTTCGATGTGATTAAGAAGGTTTCTGTATGCGGTGTCCCAAGATTCCTCCTCCAACGAAGCAATATATTTTTTGTATTCCTCCTCAAAGAAACTCTTAATTTCCTCTTCCTTTGTCAAATATTGTGTATCCTCACCAAAAATGTTTTGAATCAATTGCATTTTCAAGGTAGAGATAGTCTTAATTTTTGTATGGAATTCGCCAATAATAGAGGGGAAAAAGTTATAGATGTAAATGGTGTCGTGTAAGAGTTTTTTAGATATACGATTCAACCTTCCCACTCTTTGGATCACTCGCGAAGGGTTATAGGGAATATCATAATTGATAATGTGATTGGCTCGGTGTAGGTTGATACCTTCGGAGAGGATGTCGGTAGTAATGAGAATGTGATATTGGTTTTTTTGATTCTTGCTGGAATATGAAGCGTCAAAGTTAGAACGGATTTGTTGCTTCATTGTTTCAGATGCTATGCTACCGGAATAGATAATGACGGGATAATTTTTGTGGGATAATTGTTCCCCAAGATAGGATACAGTATTTTCAAACTCCGAGAAGATGACGACTTTTTCACCTTTATTTCTTATGTTCTGGACAAGTTCTAAAAGTTCTTTTAATTTGGGGTCATTTTCGAGGGGGCTTTTGAGGTAGAGTTCCCATTTCTTTTGAATGGTAAGGAGTATATTTAGGTCGGATTGAAGGTCTTTGATAAACTTGTCATTGAAGTGCTCTTTTTCTATCCAGATAACACCTTTCTCTTCTAATCTTGCAAATATTTTTTCAATTTCATCCGCATCCATTTTGCTAATATCTTCATAATCGGGTATTTCATCAAATTTTTTATAAATAGGGACCTTCCCCTCCTTCTCATAGTAGTCTTTTATTTTTTCATGGGACTTAATGTAATTCTCAATAGACTGCTTGAAAGAACCAAAAGAACTCTCCAATCGTTTGATAAAGATTCTTTTAATTAGTTTGGTAAGATTGTTTTGGGTTACATATATAAAATGCAGGGCTTCTTCTCCCCTTCTGTTGGTTAATTCTTCCGCCTTTATTCTCCGATACGCATCGTTGGCAATATACAACAAAGGCTTGTATCGGGCTGATTTGAATTTTTCTCCGATATCATTGTCACCATCAATGAAATACTGGATGGTTTCTAAATAAATTTCTTCAAGTTCGGGGGAAAATGAATAAGAAATGAGTGCAGGCGGATTTACCTTAGGAAACCTGATGTTCTGGACCTGTAAGTCGTTTCGGTAATCTTCAATTTTTTGGAGGTCAACACGAGATCGTCGAATCGTAATAGGAGAGATGATTCGTCGTATATCATCTGAAATTTTTTCCGTCCTTTCTTTAAGAGTCTGTTGATTAATGGTTCCTTTCTTTATTTTTTCTCGCAAGCGTTTATATACCCCTATTAGTCTGCTGAACTCAACTTTTAGGTTTTCCAAATGTTTCAGTGTTGTTTTCTTTGGAAATTGAAAGAGTTCCAGCATGGCTTGAATGTCTGCAGGTGTATTGTTAAAGGGAGTAGCCGTAAGTAAGATAACTTTGTTGCCTTGACAAAGTTTCCAGAGACTTCCATAACTTTGGGTCTCCTGATTTCGGTATCGGTGTGCTTCGTCTACAATGATAAGCTTCTCCCCTTCTTTTCGTTCGTAATCCTGAACAGCATCTTCAATCTTTCCAGAAGTGTAAATCTCCCCTCGTAGAGAAAAAATTCGTTTGTATTCTTTCCATTGGTCCAAAAGATGCGGAGGGGTAATAATGATGGTGTCGAGGTTCAAGTTGTGAGCGATCGTAGATGCAATGATGCTTTTGCCCAAACCGACGACATCTGCAATGATAACGCCATTATGCTGGTAAAGCACATCCATGGCTTTTTGAATAGCATCTGTTTGATATTTCAAATTCATTACTTCGGGATCAATCTCTTGCGGAAGTTTAATGGGATACTTTTTTACGGTGAAATATTCTTTTAGCACACGAAGGAATATAAGATAAGGCATCGGTAGTTTCGATACCCATATTTTGTCCCAAACTTCTTTCTTAAACTCTTCAAAGTCTTGCTTAGAAACAATAGGCACAGCATCTTCCCATAATTCATCAAATATCTTTTTCCCCTCATGATAATGGGCTTTTTCTCTATCGACGATATCAATTTCAAAACGCTTTTCTAATCCTTCTATACTAAGATTGCTGGAACCCGTAATAAGAATGCCGGGATACTCATCCCCTTCAGAAAACTCTTCCTTTTTCTCAAAAAGGTATAGTTTTGCATGGTTAGGTTTTTGGGTCTTTCTTAACTCTAAACTCCCATCTTTAATCTTGTCAACAAAAAGTTGAAACGATTGTTCTATATCCCGTTTATCAATAAGTTGGGAATAGGAAAACATATCCACAATCTTTTGAAATACCTGTCTTTTTACATCACTCCGACTTTGATTACTTTGTTTAGGAGGCTCTATCGAATCGCTCTCGGTCAAAAATCTACCTAATCGAACATCAATATCTAAACCGATTAAGATTCGTAAATTTTTATCTTTGAAAACATCTTGAAGTCGAAAGAACCCACTAAAATAGAAAAAACCTACAAGGATATAAATGTTTTCAACATGCGCGGAAATATTCTCTATTACTTCAAGAAGAGTTCGCTCCCTATTTGTTATAAAATAAAATTCTTTTTCCATAGGTCATTAATGTTGAGAAAAATGTAAACTCAAAATATTGAAATTATATTAGGGAACAGACCGGATTGAGTTCAAATTTAAAAAGGCGGGATAAAAAATATGGCTGCCGGACTAGGACTCGAACCTAGACATGCCTGATCCAGAGTCAGGTGCCCTACCAATTAGGCGATCCGGCAACCGATAACTTTTTATATTATTGAAAAATTTATCATTAGATTTCAAGTTTAACGATATACGCTCTGTTATTCTACATACATTTTTTATGACGACCCTATTACTATTTTGAATATTCTGCTTCTATATTTTATAATATATAACCTTTTAATTGTGGCCCCTTCATCTAGCGGTTTAGGATGCAGGATTCTCAGTCCTGTCACACGGGTTCGAATCCCGTAGGGGCTACCATTTTTAAATTATTCGCTATTTCAAAGGAATTGCCCCCCTCCTTCCATAAACCGACATCTTTCTCTAACCTTAAACCTATCCTGATTATTTATTGTCTTATTTATTATTCAAATTTTCCTGAAAAGCTCTTTGAATTTATCACATCTTAAATAAAACTTTATTTTCATAAAAAGAATATATAATACTATTCTAAAATTTCTAAATGATGCATTCTGTTTGGTGAGTTTTTATGTTTTTATTTCAAGTCTTTTCGCGATTGATGGTAGTTTGGGTTATCCTTGCGGGGATAGTTGGATACATATACCCACCTGCATTGACGATTTTCAATCCTTACAAAGATTGGTTTTTCATGCTTACAATGGCGGGGATTGGTGTTGTGCTAAAAGTAGAGGATTTTCTTCCCATCATAAAGCGACCGCATTGGGTATTGTTAGGGACCGTTGCTCAATTTTCGATTATGCCTCTACTGGGATTTCTAATCGCTAAAGCTCTTCAACTGCCACCTACTCTTGCAATTGGAATAATTTTAGTTGGTTCAACGCCCGGAGCAATGGCTTCTAATGTTATTTCCTACATAGCCGGTGCAGATGTGGCCTATTCGGTTGCATTAACCAGCACAAGCACTTTGTTGTCCCCCATTCTTACGCCTTTGTGCACTTATATTTTTGGCCGTGTGTATATCTCTGTCCCTTTTTGGGGAATGTTTTTAAGTATTATAAAAATGGTGATTATTCCACTGATCATTGGTTTTGGGATTCGTTATCTTTTGAAGGAACGGATAAACCGCATCGTAGACATATTTCCAGCCATATCCTCTTTGTGTATCGCCTTTATTTGTGGACTGGTAGTGGCATTGAATGCGGACAAGTTTAGTGAGGTCTCTCTTTTAATTTTTTCCGCAGTTGTGCTTCATAATTTTTTAGGATTGTTTTTAGGTTATGGTGCAGGGATTTTATATCGTTTTGATGAGAAAAGAAAACGAACCCTTTCTATAGAGGTGGGGATGCAAAATGCGGGATTAGGAGCGGTCTTGGCTTTGAACCACTTCTCAGCAGAGAGTGCATTACCTAATGCGTTGTTTGCAACATGGTGCATTATAACCGCCTCTGTATTAGCGGAAATATGGCATTGGAAATCAAGGGAAAATCAGAACACCGCATAATATAATTTTTCTATCTATTATCTATTATTGATTGTTTCTATCTATGCTGTTGAATTTTTTAGAATTTGGTAAAAGATTATGAAACCCATAGGAGAATAGGTTATGAGAAAATTCGTATTATTTATTGTTTTGATTAATTGTACTTTCAATATTAGCCACGCACAACCTAATAATTATCCCGATTGTTATGATGAGGTTTGGAATGTGCCGGGTCGAAATTCGTCTGATTCTATGCCTATCGGGAATGGGGACATTGGAACAAATGTCTGGACGGAAGAAAACGGGGATATTGTGGCATTAATAAGTAAAACAGATGCATGGGATGACAATGGTCAATTATTAAAATTGGCACGGGTTCGATTCCGAATTAGCCCCTCTCTCACAGATAATATTACCAAATTTTCACAACGGTTAAATTTCCAGAACGGCACTATCGAAATAGTAGGGAACAATGGGAAAACGAAGGCAATCTTTCGGGTAGATGCGAATCTGCCTGTTGCTGTTCTAAATGTAGATAGTGAAGAAAATGTAGACCTAAGCGTGATGTTGGAGGTATGGCGAACTCAGCCACGGAATTACACGGAGGATGAGGTTAATCAAAGTAGCCTAATCCAGAAACCAGAGGAAGGGGTGGTGTATCCCGATATAGTGTTTGAGAATTTGCCTTTTTCAGGGGTAGGTGTTTACCATCAAAACAATCACTCCATATGGGGATATTCAATGGATTTGCAGGGATTTGGAGATCATAAAGACAAATTCATAGACCCACTTTTAAATCGGATATTTGGGTGCGTCCTATGGTCAAAGGATTTAAAGCAAAAGGACAAATATACCCTTGTGGGGAAAGGGAAAAAGACATACACCGTGTATGTTTTGGGAAAAACATTACATCCATCAACACCGGAAGAATGGTTAAGATCTGCTGTTCAAGAAAAGGAGAAAGTTCAAAAAATTGGAGAGGATAAAGCATTTGAAAATCATAAAGACTGGTGGCGTAATTTCTGGCAAAGGAGTTGGATAGCCGCCACAGGTGATGCGAATGCGGAATGGGTGAGTAAGGTTTATACATTGCAAAGGTGGATAACAGCATGTGGCAGTAGAGGGGCTTTTCCCGTAAAATTCAACGGGTCTATATTTACTGTAGAGTGGCGCGAAGGCGATGAAGTTAAATCGGATCCGGATTATCGGCGTTGGGGTGGTGGATATTGGTGGCAGAATACGAGACTTCCTTATTGGCCACTATTGTCTTCGGGTGATTTTGATTTAATGCATCCTGTGTTTAACCTTTATATGAGTGTAATGGAAATCAGTAAACTAAGGAGCAGAGTCTATTGGAATTGTGAGGGAATATACATGCCGGAGACGATATATTTTTGGGGACTACTACGAAACCGAGATTACGGTTTTGATAGGGCTGGCCTAAAAGCAGGTGAGATAATAAATCCCTATATCCGTTGGATTTGGGCAAGTGGTTTGGAACTAACCTTGATGATGCTGGATTATTATGATTTTGCACAGGACCCTCAATTCCTGAAAGAAGTCTTGCTTCCATATGCAAGGGAAATCATCCGGTTTTTTGAAACGCGTTTTAGTAGAGATGAAAAAGGAATGTTAGTAATTCAACCGGCTCAAGCAGTTGAGACATATCAGGAAGGCGTTGCTGATGACACACCTACTGTATCCGGATTGCATGCAGTTTTGCCCCGATTAATTTCATTGGAGTCCTCAGAGATTTTGAAAGAAGAAAAAACTCGCTGGGAACAGTTATTAAAATCTGTTGTGCCTGTTCCGATTAAAGATGGACGGATTCAGCCGGCACGGATATTTAATCCGAAACGAGGAAATGTAGAGAATCCGGAACTTTATGCGGTGTTTCCATATAGAATTTTTGCGATAGGTAAGCCTGATATTGAGACAGCGATGAATACTTTTCATAAAAGGTGGGCAAAAGAATATCATGGCTGGCAACAGGATGCTATACAATCCGCATTCTTGGGACTGGCTGAAGATACGAAAAGAATGCTGATAGATAATGCCCGCCGGAAACATGAAGGCTCTCGTTTCCCAGCATTCTGGGGACCTAATTACGACTGGATTCCAGACCAATGCCATGGCGGAAACATTATGATGACTTTTCAGTCCATGTTACTTCAATGGGACGGAGACAAAATATATCTATTCCCTTCATGGGACAAGAAATGGAATGTGAATTTCAAATTACATGCATCTAAAAATACTGTGGTTGAATGCATTTATGAAGATGGTGTTATAAGGTCTCTGAAAGTTATTCCCTCCCAACGGGAAAAGGATGTGATAGTTTGTCTTAACTAATTATGTAAAGTCTACAAATATAAAAACGCTACTAATAGGAGAGAGATGTAAGAAATTAATTTTTTACAGAATATAGAAACCTTTTTTTCTATCTATAGTCATTATCATTAAAAACTCTATAAAATACAGGGTAAAAAAGGTTTCTATGCTTCAAAAAACTTCTCTTTTTTACTTAATTATTTTGGTTACTGTGTCTTTATTAAGTAGCATTGCAATTGCTGATACAGTCTTTTCACCGAGGATGAATCAAATACAAGTTATTGGGACTCATAATAGTTACCATAAACGCCCGAAGTATATAAGTTGGGCAAAAAATGTGACAAAAGCGGTGCAAGACTGGGATTATGAACATTTACCTCTGGATGTGCAATTGGAAAACGGAGTGCGTAGTTTAGAGATTGATATTCATAACACGCCCGAAGGTTGGAAGGTGATGCATGCTCCTTATTTTGATAATGAGACCACATGTGCGACCTTGCAGGAATGCTTGAAGGTTGTGCAGGAGTGGTCGGATAAAAATCCATGGCATGTACCGATTATAATCATGATAGAGAGGAAAACGGAAGGACCTGTTCTTGATAAGAGGATAACTAATCCAAAGAAGGAAGATATAGAGCGAATTGAGGAAGACATTCTTTCGGCGATACCAAGGGACAAAATAATAACCCCGGATTTAATACGGGGAGATTGTAAAACATTAGAGGAGGCGGTTTTAACGAAAGGATGGCCTAAGTTGGAGGAAGTGCGAGGGAAGATATTGTTTATATTCCATAACAGGTGGGAATTACGGGAATTTTATTTAGACGGTCATCCGAATTTAGAGGGACGGCTAATGTTTGTAAACTCGCGACCGGGAGACCCTTTTTCCGCAACTGTGATTATAGATAACCCCTTTCATCCTGATATACCGGAATGGGTAAAGAAAGGATACCTTGTTAGAGTTTTCGGTGGGGACCCTAAAACGGATGATATGGAAACAGTGAGGATGAAAGACGAAAAAGCGTTTTCCTGCGGTGCCCATGTTATATCTACAGACAATCCACCGGGAGAAGTCCATACAGGAACGGGGTATTTTGCTATTTTTCCTGAGGGTTCAACTGTAAGATGGAATCCTATCAATGGTCCTATTAATGTGGATATATGGCCTGAGCCTAAAAATAGTTTGAACAAACAACAGATAGATACCAAATAGGACTAAATTGGAGTTATTTTTCGTTTCCAGAAATGTCTTGCCCAGATGGGGCGGGTATCTTTGATTTCTTTATCCTTAACTTCGTTCCACCATTGTTGTAATAATTGTTCATGGGTTGTAAAAGCAGTTTCGGGTTCAGGAGGCCTATCTACCCATTCCTGTTCTATCCTATCTCGTGTTTGAAGAAAGGGTAGGGATGTATGTTCGGGATTTTTCATTACTTGCCGTTGGAATTTTTCATGAGCCCACCAAAAAGAGTCCTTTAATTCATGGTTTGGGGTGCAAAATTTTCGATTAAGAGGGAATAAAACATGTATGGGTTTAAACAGGCTTAAGCATGGGGTTGAAGTTGCGGTTACCCAATGGGAGTATTGGCTTGGTGTTAGTTCTGATACCCATGAGGCGGTAGTTTGATAATTCAGAAAAATTCCTCCTGCATGCATACAGGGGGCATCCATTCCTCCATCAAACCAATGATATTGTGGGTATGATCTTTTATCTTTATGTGTTCGGAGTAACTTAAATATGTGTGAAAGGCTGGGACAGTTGCCCTGTAGAGATTGCTCAATTAGGTTTCTTCGTTTATTGCATTGTGTAAAGTAACTTCTAACCCAATCACTATATTTCTCATTAAAATGCTTAATTGTTAATCCATTTGAAATTGCACGCCCGCCCTGCACCTTTTCAATTTCATATTTCTTATCTGCGGTTTCCAAAACATATGCTTCGTTAGGGTCTGCAATTATATAACTGTTATGATAGTATATCTCTTTTTTATACCCACAATTTCCACCCTGTCCATAACTCTCAATAAGTTGAATAATTGTTTCACAAGCATGTTGAGCCGTTGAAGAGCGTTCCAACGCAAGACGCAGTAAGTCCATTCCTGTAAGTCCTGTTTTACGATAGGGCTGATTTGTAAAAACTGCTTCATTCCCAATCGTAACACCAAACTCATTTGTTCCCATTTCAGCCCCCCATATCCAGACAGGCTTACTTACCAAAATAGCATAGGTCTCCTTAACCTGCGGAATGGTAATATGCGTACACTTCAGATATTCCCATGTTTGATACACTCTACGAGGTTGCCAAAGTAGGACTTGAGGTTCATTCACCTCTCTATCGGAATTTTTTGCAAATACTACCTTTTGCTTATCTACATAGACGAATGTATCACACATATTGATTATGATGATTTCACCGGCGTGAGTTTATATTTGCCCAATCCGAACACAGTTCCTTTTCCAATGTGCAGATACTCGCCCCAACAAAGGATTTCCAAGATTTCTGGAGGAACTTGTTCATATCTTATAGAACCAATGAATCCACCCATAATAACTTTTCTATCCTGGCGAGAGGAATATCGAACCCAGTCTTGCCACTGGAAGTCAGAGTAGATAAACTGTAACTTTTTAGACATCTCTATTAGGGACACCACATCTTTCTCCAAATAACCTCCGCAGAAAAAATATTGAAGTAAAGTTAATCTGCGAAGCAATCCCGGAAGAATATCCGGTATTTCCCCTTTACTATGCAAATTTCCATCAACAACCAAACGGGTAGGGGTAGTATATTGAATCTCTAACTGTTGACATGTATTGAACTGTTCTTTTCTATTTTGAATATCGTTTATAGAAAAGGCATGCGGTTCCCCTAAAAATTCATTGGTTTCAGAAAAATAAAGCGGGACCCAACTACCGTCATGATTAAGATAATCCAAGGAAATGAGTTTGGACTTACCTCGTCCTTTTCCAAAACCTTCTTCAGCCATTACATTTAGAGCAAATGTAAAGTGGGAAAGAAACTCTTTCGATTTGCCCACAAGGGTTAATAAGCATTCAAATTTTTCCCCCGGTTCATAGCGGTCCTTAGTCTCTAAGGGTGGTTCAAGGATATAAGGGTGAGGGGCTTTGGGATATTTTTTCATTATCTCTGACGATTTTGGGATAGGCGTTTCAAAACAAACGCTATAAGCACATTTTTCGAGAATGGGACATTCCGGACAATTAAACTTTTTCAGGGCACAAGAAACTTTTTTTAGTGCATGACCTAATGCACCCCGAATCATAGAGCCTTTATACTCTGGTACCAGCAAAGGCTCTTCCGCTAAAAAAGTGATTTTTTGAATTGTAAAATTAAGTTGATTAAACACCGAAAAGTTTTTCCAAGTTTTTTTCATTGAGATCAATTATTATTTGCTTAAAAATGTCAAATGGATTTTCTTGTGAGATTTCAAGGTTTGCGCTCTCAATTAGTTCCTTAACAACAGAAAAAACATCCTGGCCATTTAATGTTGAAATAACTTTATCTTTAGAAACAGGCTGAAAACCGTGTGCGATAATAGTGGAGTTTCTAAAATTACCAAATTCTTTCAGTTTTTTCAAGTGTTTAGCTACAACTTTAAGGTTATGATTTTTCTCTGAACGATAATCAATTGTGGCTTCTAATATGGGCCTTGTCGGATTAATATTTGCAGAAGTAACTTTTTGATTTAGCCCATATTGGGGTAGGTTGTCGTTGATGAATTTTATTAAATTTTTATCGGATTTTGCCTTTTCTTTAAATTTATTTTGGAACTTAGGCTTACTTTCGTCAAAGTTATCATACCAACTATAGCCTACATATTCATATAGAACATTCTGTTGGATAGCTTCGGTCATTCTCCATATCCTTGCAATAAAATTTGCTACTTCATCTCTTACCCACATGATATATGCATTCCAGTATAGTTCATTAAAAATTGTGTTGATTTCTTTTTCAAGCAAATTCTTGGCGTGTGTATTAAGATATTCTAAGTTTTTTTTCAATGTTTCATCTTCACATTCTAGTACTAACTGTGCCCTGAATTCTTTTAGTTTGTCTTGAAAATTATAAAAATCAAAATTTAGCCGAGCGCATGCACTTTCCGCTATTTTTTTAATTGGATCTGGATAAAAGTCATTATTTGCTATTGCATCAAAATCGTATCTGTTTGCGAGAGCAATTAGAGATTCATGCTTGTAGGAGGTAAAAATATAATTTCCGATTTGTAACTCTTTAACTTCATTTTGTCCTTCGGGTTTGTAGATAAATGCAACTTTGTCTTGGTAGTATTTCAGGCAGTTTAGAATTGTGGATAAGTTGATTTGAGGTGTACCTCCTGTTATTTCTGCAAATACTTTGTAGTTTTTATTATCGGTAATACCATTCTCTTTATATTTATCTTTTATGTGCTTATCTAATTCCTTAATCATTGAATCATAAATATTTGCTTGCTCATTTAGTAGGATAATTTCTATATCGGGCAGAGGTAAGTGATTTGTTTCGTAAAAATAAGGCAAATATTTTCCCTTAAGAAACTGAGCGAATAGGCATGTATCTCTTTTAAGATAGTCTTGTCCCGGCTTTATATTTTTACTTTTAGACTGGTCGGTAGCAATTAAATATATCTTCTTGATTGTAAAATTTTGTTTTATTAGGAAAAGAATAGAAGGACCAATAATAGGCAGTTGAATATATTCTTTTATCGTTTCAAAATTGTCACTTAGCCAATGTCCAAACTTGCGAACATTGAGTCTGTCAAACCTTTCTTTTTCTAAAGGATAGTTAATTTCGTCTTTTAATTCATTTTTCAATTTGAAGTTTTCTTCGTTTTCTATTTGATTAAGGAATTCCTTTTTAAATTGTATATCTCTTGTCCCTAAACAGATAAATATGTAGGCGTCCATCGAAAAATCCTTCCTATAAACAGGTTTAAATTGACTTCTCTGATTTATTGAATATACTATAATTTTTTAATGTATTACATACCATATAGGTTATAACAAAATAAACTATGCAAAATAAAGAAAAAAATATGAATAAAGAAAAAAAGATTTTTGAGTTTTCTCGCAGGTCGTTTTTGTCACTTTCTGGTATAGCCTCTATGATATTTGCGATGAAAGGTTCTGCTCAGAATGAAGCGAATTTATCATCTATTCTTGACACACCCGCACCGGCGGAACTTTTTTCAATACCACCTATCGAAACTGTTCGAATAGGTTTTGTAGGCGTTGGAGGTATGGGAACAAATCATGTGAGAAATTTTCTAAAAATAGAAGGGGTTCAAATAAAAGCAGTTTGCGATATTGTCCCTGAAAAAGTAGAGCGGGTAAAGAAAATGGTTGTTTCAGCAGGACAGCCTGAACCGACGGGCTACACCAGAGGAGAGTGGGACTTCAAACGAATGTGTGAAACGGAAGACTTAGATTTAGTATACACCGCAACACCGTGGGAATGGCATGTCCCAGTATGTGTTTCTGCTATGGAAAATGGGAAGCATGCAGCCACTGAAGTGCCGGCTGCAGTCACATTAGAAGAATGCTGGCAATTAGTTGAGACAGCAGAAAAATACAAAAAACATTGTGTCATGATGGAAAATTGTTGTTATAACAGAACAGAACTTATGATGTTACACATGGTCCGCAAAGGTTTATTAGGGGAAATTATACACGGAGAATGCGGATATCTACATGACTTAAGAGGGGTAAAGTTCAGTAAAGATGGAGAAGGTTTATGGCGCAGGGCTCATTCTATAAAGCGAAATGGGAATTTATATCCGACACATGGGTTAGGTCCTATAGCTCAATATATGAACATCAATCGTGGAGACCAATTTGAGTATTTGGTTTCTATAAGCAGTAAGTCCAGAGGTTTACAGGAGTATCAAAAAACTTTACCTGAAAATGACCCTCGAAGAAATGAAAAGTATATTTTAGGAGATATTAATTTAAGTATTATAAAGACCTATAACGGATGTACGATTTATCTCGTCCATGATACGAACTTACCACGGCCTTATAGTCGGATTAATATGATTCAAGGAACAAAAGGAATAATTAAAGATTATCCACCTAAAATTTTTATAGAAGGCTTATCCGAAAAAGAAGAATTTGAAGATTTGGATAAATATGCAGATCAATGGGAACATCCATTATGGAAAGCGATGCAAGAAAAGTCAAAAGGTGCGGGGCATGGTGGAATGGATTTCATCGAAGATTACCGACTAATTGAATGCCTTCGCAAAGGTTTACCCACAGATATGAATGTTTATGATGCAGCAGCATGGAGTGCCGTATCCGAATTAAGTGAAAAATCTGTAGCCCAGCGAGGTACCCCTCAAGATTTTCCCGATTTTACCCGAGGCCGATGGAAAGAATATCCACCATTGGAAATTATATATGGTTAATTAGATTGTTTATTTTCATCGTAAACTATCTTATTAGTGATTTCGTTAAGATAGTGATTTTGTTGTCGGTTTAAAATCGGAAAATGTAGTTATTCTATCATAACTACTTAATCAAAAGTGAAAGGAAAACATTTATGATTAAAAAAATAAAAAGCGTAGTCCTTTTAGGGACCTTATTTGTATTGTGTGGATTTGTTTTGGGGGGTTACTTTAGTTGGAATCCTACTCATCCAAAAGACATTCTTAAATTCCCAAAAGTCCTGGCACAGTCAAATATCTCTTCAGGAATAGAGGCGGCAAAAAGTTTAGGTGGAGCATTTGCTCACATAGCAGAAAATACTTCCGAAGGTGTTGTATCCATTTCTGTGGAAAAGGAAGTCTCATCTATCAATCCATTCCAATCACCTTTCGATTCCCCATTTGACTTTTTTTTCCGTTTTTTTGATGATGAAGATATGTGGCAAAAATATAAAAAAAGGCAACCCCCAAAACCGGATCCCGACAAAAAACGTAATATTCCTATAGGTGCTGGTTCTGGTTTTGTTCTATCAGAGGATGGATACATTGTAACGAACAGTCATGTTGTAGAAAAAGCAGACAAAATAATAGTCAAATTAAGTAATGGTAAAGAGTTTCCTGCAAAAAAAATAGGATCTGACCCTGAAACCGATGTAGCATTAATAAAAATAGATACAAATGGATTAAGAGCATTAACCCTGGGAAATTCAGATAAAATTAAGGTCGGTGAATGGGTCGTTGCTATTGGGAATCCTTTCGGATTAGAACACACAGTCACTGCAGGGATTATTAGCGCTAAAGGGAGAGGAAATTTAAATATTGTAGATTATTCGGACTTTATTCAGACAGATGCGGCTATTAATCCGGGTAATTCAGGCGGTCCTTTGATAAATTTAGAGGGCGAAGTAATAGGAATGAATACGGCCATATACTCAACAAATCGTTTTGCACCCGGCTACATGGGAGTTGGCTTTGCCATCCCTATTAATATGGTAAAGTATGTTGTAAACCAATTGCGAGACACAGGCAGTGTAGAACGAGGATTCTTAGGTGTCGGCATACAAAATCTTGACCCCAAATTAGGAGAGTGGCTTGGTATCAAAGAAACACAAGGAGCCCTCGTAACAGAGGTACAAAAAGATTCTCCCGCAGAGAAGGCTGGGATTAAAAAGGAGGATGTCATAATAGAATTTAACGGGTTCCCTGTTACAGATGCTCCATCATTACGGAACAGAGTCGCATCAACAAAACCCGGTTCTCGTGCTAAACTTGTATTAATTCGAAATGGCGAACGGAAAGAAATTGAAGTAGAGGTCGGCAAAAAACCAACGGAAGGTGGTATATCAGTAACGACCGAAGAAGGGAAACGAGTGGAACTTGGGATTTCTGTTCAGAACTTAACTGAAGACCTTGCAAAACAATTCGGATACACCGCAGGTGAAGGAGTTTTGATAACAGAAGTCGAACCGGGTTCTCCTGCTCAATTAAAGGGTGTTCAAGAAGGAACCCTTATAAAAGAGGTCAATCGTATTCCTGTGAAAAATGTCAATGAATTTGAAGAGGCTCTGAAAAACAATAAAGGTAAAGACAGCGTTTTGCTTAAAATAAAGAATGAAAAGGACTCGGAATATTATGTAGTCATTCCTTTAAACTAAGATATTTGCTGGGTCAAAAGATAATAGAGGAGAGTGTAACATTACTCTCCTCTATTTTTTTAAGGGTGTAATATAAAGATAAACTATTTGTAAAATTTTGTATAATATAGAAATGTGTTTAACAATAATAATGGAGGATACCTTATGAAAAAAATGCACCTATTAGGAGTTTTGTTCTTTCTTGTTCTACATTTATCCGGTTGCAATCCAGACAGCCGATTGAATGGCGTTTGGGAAGGAACACAGTGGGAAAACGGTAAAGAAGTAAAAGACACTTTGGTTACATTTGAGTTTAATGATGGAACAGTAAAATTTTCTCAAAATGTAGGAGCAATAAGTTTTAATGCTCAAGGGTCGTATGTAACGGATGTCCAAAAATTTCCCAACCAGATATTATTCAACATCAATATAATCGGTAACGATATAGCACTTGTTCGTAAAGGTATATATCGTTTTAATTTGCCTTTATTCGGAAAAACACTTTACCTTTCTGTATCTCAATCTGACAATGAAAATTACCCTACTAAAGAGAGATTAAACCCCGATGTAGGTCCTGTTTACATATTAAAGAAAAAATAGAATATCAGAAGGATGAAAGAGGTTTATTAGGCTTCTTATATATTTTGTGTTCAATAAAGCAACAACCCGGGCATGTTGCCCAAAGATGTTTTTTACACTCTCTTCGAAATTGACGCATTATAGTATTATTCCACAACTCTTTTAACGAAGCATCTTTGACATTACCAATTTTTTTAATCCAGCAAGGGTAAACATCACCTGTTCGACCTATAAATAAAGTATTCCATGCATTTCTACATTCAAACTCATTTAAATCAATCCCTGATGTATAATAGTCAATTATTGTGGAAACAGGCATTCGTGGAAGTCTTAGTTCTACTCCTAATTTTGAAGATTGCGCAATGGTTTCCGCTAACGATAAAGCCAATCTTTCTTTATCTATCTTCGGATATTTGATATGTTCCGCTTTATACACAGAAGGATCAATCTCACCCAATCCGGGCAGATCGAGTGAACGACTTTCCGTCACCAGATTGAGAACATCGGCCCCCAATTCTTTTATTAAAGCGGGCATTTGTGGTAAAACATCTATATTATCTTCTTGGATAACGGTAGTAATATGTATCAATGGACATTGTTTTCCTGCTTTTTCTCGATATTCCCGCAAAACTTTAATTCCCGTAGTTGTTCTCTCAAAGGCTCCTTTCATTTTACGGATATTGTCATGTCTTTCGCCAGGGGCCTCTATGGAAGTTCCCGCAAAATTAAGTCCTTTTCCACCTAATCGTTTAGGGGCTAACTTTACTAATTCCTCGGCTCTTTCCTCCGTAATCATTGTTCCATTGGAAATAAAATGTGTTCTGGCTCTCTTACTTGCATAAGAAAATAATTTCATAAAATCTTTTCGAACAAAAGGTTCCCCTCCAGTAAATGTAATTAAACTCCATGAATGAATCTGCGAAATCACTTTTTCCCATTCTTCTGTGGACAATTCCCCCTCCATCTGCTGTTTAACAGGCACATTTTCTAACCAGTCAATATACTGACACATTTTACAGCGAAGGTTACATCTTCGCGTAAGTTCAATATAATAGTGCCATGCAGGAAAGGAATAACCGCTTTTAAAAAAATTATATGGAATTGAACTATAAAATCGTTGGAGTATATCGTAAAGTGAAGAAATACCCCAGCGTAAAACGGTATTTTTACATTCCATATTCTTTTCTCATTTATAATCTGAACAAAATATTATTAAGCATTATTTCCAACTATCTATTGTAAAGAAATATAACTACTCTAATGAAAAAATCTTCTTTGTATTTTGGTTCGTTGAGCGGATTATATCCTTTACATCCATTTTTTTTATTTCCGCGATTCTTTCCGCTGTGTAACAAACATATTCCGGGATACACCTCTTTCCACGAACAGATTGAGGAGCAAGATAAGGAGCATCTGTCTCAATTAGCAACGACTCCAACGGGACCTGTTCCACACATTTCCGTAAATCTATAGCTTTAGGATAAGTTACATTCCCTGCAAATGATATATAACATCCCAATTCTAAAAAGGATACCATCATACTGGTATTTCCGCCATAACAATGCAGAACAATATATGAAACAATTCTGTGATAATCCCGAATAATTTCATAGGTATCATGTTCCGCATTTCTGCAATGTACTACAACAGGAAGATTATATTGTTTTGCGAATTCAATCTGCTGAATAAAGGCTTTTTTCTGAACTTTCTTCTCTACTTTACAATGATAATAATCCAGCCCAATTTCTCCTATTGCACACACCTGTCGATCATCAAGAAAAATGTTCAATTTTTCTAAGTTTTCTTTCGTAACCTGTTCTGAATAATAAGGGTGATAACCTACTGCATATCTTATTTTGGGATGCTTTATTAACGCAGAAGGGGGTATATGAAAGGGCTCCTCAACAATAACAACCAATCCATCCAACTTATTAAGCGAACTTTGTATTACCTCGTACCTATCTCCATTAAATTTCTCATCAAAAAGATGACAATGACTATCTACTGGTTTAGAGAATATATTTTCTTGTGTGGACATGAGGTCTAAAAAATCTAACTCTTTTTAATGGTTTCCATTTGGGTCAAGAGGTTCATCTTCAAGTGATTTTAATAATTCCATTTCTTCCTTATCCAATTCTTCCTCAAACTCTCCTCCATCTTCTCTTTGCAACCTTAATGGAGGATACATATCATTTTCATAAGACAAACAACACAAAAGCCGACCACATTGACCGCTAATTTTTGTCGGATTCAGAGACAAATTTTGTCTCTTTGCCATCCGCATAGAAATAGGCATGAACTGCTCAAGCCAATGGGAACAGCAAAGTCGCAACCCACAGGTCCCAATTCCACCTACTAATTTGGATTGGTCACGAATTTGTATATGCCGTAATTCAATCCGGGTTCGAAATTCCTGTGCAAGATCTTTTACCAGTTCACGAAAATCGACCCGGCGGTCTGCGACAAAATAAAAAGTAAGACGGTGTCTATCAAAGGTATATTCCGCTTCCACAAGCCGCATTGGCAGATTATGCTTAACAACATATTTCTGACATGTTACTAATGCTCTTTTCTCTTCTTGTACAATTTCCTTCAATGTCTTATGATCATTATGATGGGCCCGACGAATAACTTTAAACGCACTGTGTCGTTCTATTTCAACAGAACAAGGTTCTGGAGGAAGCAGACAAATACCCCATTCCTGGCCACGGTCTGTCTGGACGATACAAGGGTCATCCCTTTTTATAGTTATTTGTTCCGAACATAATACTTGCAATACTCGTCTTGGCTTTCTCATGCGTATCCTTGCTATATTTTGCATATAGAATTACCTCTTTCATATTTTGGGTGATAATACAAAAAACAAATCACGAACAACTTTTTCACGACTAATATTTCGTAAAAGATATGAGCGAACTTTCTGCACAAAATCAAGTCCTCTTTCCGCCTGATGTTGATTCCACAACGAAAATTCAGAAACCATTTCAGGAAAGTATAGCATATCAGATCTTTGAGTATTGATATAAATTAAAACATCCCGCAAAAAACAGGTTATCAGATACAAACAAGATTCAAACTCATTTACAACTTGTGCTTCTATTTCTGCATTCATCATCTGTTGAAGAGCATTTTGCTCAGCAGGCGTTAGTTCTTTCTTATTTATATTTTCTGCTTTGCTGATTTCATTCTCTATCTTTTTTCTTATTCCGGCAAGAAATTGCTCAAACTCTGCTGTTAGTAATAGAGGGTCTCTACCTTCTGCCAATTGTTTAAACAGCTCCATAATCAGTATGCGTTTATCAGAATCTAATATGTCTAAACCCTTAGATACCTGTCCTTGAGATAACAACGCAAGAAGATGAGCCCTCTCTTCAGGTAGTCCTTTTATTTGTGCAATGATACGAGACACAGTTTCCCGCCGTAATCGTTGAAAACGAATGGGTTGACACCGCGAACGAATTGTAGGCAATATCATTCCCGGATTGGAACTAAGCAGAATAAATGTTGTTTCAGAAACGGGTTCTTCAAGGGTCTTTAAAAAATGGTTTTGTGCAGGAATCCCTATCCTTTCCGCATCTTCAAATATGATAAACCGCCGTTGGCTTTCATAAGGTCGGAATTGTGCGGTCCTAATCACCTCCTCAATCGTATCAACACTAATAAGACGCGTTTTGCCCATAGGTCGTATTATCGTTACATCAGGATGTATATTCTTTTCGATGCGTTGGCACACAGAACAGATACCACAGCCCCTTACTTCTGGATTTTGACATAATACGGTTTGCGCAAAGGCTTTCGCAGTAAATTTTTTCCCAATACCATCCGGTCCCCAAAAAAGATAAGCATGGGATACACGGTTTCTGTGAATAGAATTGGTCAAAATACGAATAGCCGTATGTTGGTCATATACTCTATGGAAAACAGGAGATACTAAAATATCATTATTATGTGCTAATGTTTCTGGCATAAATCTCTTATATCATTTTGTATAATTAAAGCAATTTCCTCTTCAGACTTCATAGCGTCGACTATCATAACCCGCTGTGGATACTGGTTGGCAATCCTGAGGAAACAGTCGCGTATCCGCTGGTGAAATTCTATATTTTCCGTTTCTAAACGGTCGAGGATATTTCCTCGTCGACTTATTCTTTGAAGGCCTACCTCCACAGGAAGGTCAAGCAAATAGGTCCTTGTCGGATAAATACACAATGTGGCTATTTTATGAATCTGATTTACAAGTTCAAAATCAATACCTCGTCCTCCCCCCTGATACGCAGTAGTCGAGTCAATATACCGATCACAGATTACCGTTGTCCCTTGTTCTAATGCAGGTAAAACAACTTCCTGCAAGTGCTGGGTCCTATCTGCAGAAAAAAGTAAAAGTTCAACAATAGGATGAAGCGAATTGGGGTCATCATTTTTTTCAAGAAGAATACGACGAATATATTCCCCCACTCGTGTAGCCCCGGGCTCATAAGTTCGTAAAACAGGATACCCTAATTTCTTCAGATAATCCTCTGCCTTCTTTGCCTGTGTTGTTTTTCCCGAACCTTCAATCCCTTCAAATGTAATAAAAAGTGCTTTCATCTTTCCAATAACCGTTGACGAGATTCATTTCCTCGTTTAAAAAAGTCCATAATCCTATCAACATCATTTCTTTGAAGAGCCTGTTTACAATCTTCCAGTTTCTTCTGAATATCTTCAATTCCTGTAAGGATATTCTGCTGATTGGTTAAGATAATATCCTTCCATATCTCAGGGCGACTTTCTGCAATACGGGTTGTATCCCGGAACCCACCACCAATAAAATAACTTTCTGCATTTATCTCCCCCGTAACTTGAGCTAATGCAGAAGCGATAACATGCGGGAGATGACTCGTATACGCCATAAAAAAATCATGTTCTTCCGCATTTACCTCTATCACCTTTGTTCCCATCATTTTCCAGAAATTTAAAACTATTTGTTTAAAATCCGCCCTCGTATTTTCTCCTTTCTCTAAAAGACAAACTGTATTCTCAAAAAAACCAACATTCGCATGTTCCGGTCCATATTTCTCAGAACCTGCAAGCGGATGACTTCCGACAAAAGGGCTTTCTTTCTCCCATATCGATTGGGCCGTTTTGCAAATAGCAACCTTCGTACTACATACATCTGTAATTATGGTCGAATCAGAATCTATATGTTTAGCAATAACTTGAAGCGTCTCTATTGCAGACTGGACCGGTGTGCAGAGAATGATAAAATCAGCACCCTTTACAGAAGGAACAACATCCGTGGATATAATATCAACAGCCCCTTTTTGCAGGGCTCTTTCAAGAGTAGAAATATTCCTTCCGATTCCCACCACTTCATCCGCTAATCTTCTATTACGGATTGCCAAACCTAACGATGCCCCCAATAACCCCACACCGATAATAGCAACTTTCCTAAAATGCAATTCCACCCTATATCTCCAGTTATTCAGAACTTAATATTTGTTTGGCTTCTGTTATTGTAAACTTCTTTAAGTATAAAGCTCTACCCACGATAATCTCATCTACACCAAAAGGTTCCAATGCTTTTGCTTTCCGTATATCATCAAGACTGGAAACCCCGCCGGACATAGTAACAGGAATACGAAGAGATTGGGCTATTTGCTGAGTTGCAATAAAATTGGGTCCCTTCATCATACCATCAGAAAGTATATCTGTGTATATTACACGGCGAGCACCCCATCTCTGGGCTCTCTGTGCTATATCAACCGCAGAAAAATTCGTCTCCTGTGTCCATCCTTCAAGGGCTATATTCCCATTCTTAGCATCAATGGCTACAACAACTTTATCGTTCCACTTCGACACGGCTACTTGCAACAGTTCAGGATTCTTAACAAGCCCCGTTCCAATAATGACTCGTTCTGCACCTGCAGAAACAATTCTCTCAATAGTATCCACAGTGCGGATTCCTCCTCCAACCTCATAGGGAATACCTTCCCTTCCCAACGCTTCCAGAAACGGAAGTATCTCACACTTACCCGATTTAGCCCCATCTAAATCAACAATATGAATAATTCCTTCCCGAAGTTCATCCCACCAAATTTTCGCCTGTTCAAGAGGATTATCCGAAAAAACCGTCTCCTTACCATAATCCCCTTGGACCAAATTAACACACTTCCCCGCTCGTATATCTACAGCCGGCACAATCCGCATTTAAAGATTTGCCTGTTTCTTAAGATGAATTATCTGAATCGGATGCTTCAGCGTTATACATCTCCTCATCTTGCGGCACAGGGTCACCTGCAATGGCAGATTTTGCAATCTCAATCAATTTTGCAAATGCTTCCTCGTCCTCGACAGCAAGGTCGGCAAGCATTTCACGGTTGACATTCATACCCGCCTTGTGCAGACCAAAAACAAGACGGTTATAACTGAGACCGTAATTCCGAGCCGCCGCATTAATTCGCGCGATCCATAAAGCACGCATTTCCCTTTTCTTTGCTTTTCGGTCACGATAAGCATACTGCCCGGCATGGTCAACTGCCTGCTTAGCCGTTTTGAAAAGACGATGATGGCTCCCGCGGTATCCTTCTGCCTGCTTTAATACTTTGCGTCTACGGTCACGGGAAGCGGGATTGTTTGTTGCTCGTGGCATTGCTCTTTCTCCTAATTTGTAAAAAGTTATGTTAATGTCCCGGAGGCATCTTCCGGCAACATGAACGAAGATTTATTAAGATTTATAAATTAAAACAAAAAAAATTCCAATTTTATGCGTAAGGAAGCATTACCTTTACATTCTTTGCTTCTACAGATGCGACCAAAGATGTCTTTCTCAGGTGTCTCTTTTTTTTAGCCGATTTAGTAGTCTTCAAATGGCGGTTGTACGCTTTCTTCCTCAAAACCTTCCCATTTTTGGTTACCTTAAACCTCTTCGATGCACTACGCTTTGTCTTTAACTTCGTCATGAATGAACTCCTTTTTATTTAAAATATATTAATTAATAACACTACTCTGGATAAGAAGTTCCTTAACAATTTGTCGTCATTTAACTTATTTTGCCCGGATTGAGTGTAATCGTCAGCGACTTATCCTCAGGACGACAATTATCGAGCGAATATGTTTCAGAGCAAAGGTCTTTTGTAGATTCAATAACATTCTTCAAAACCTCATAAGCAAATTCGGGATGCTCATACTCCCGTCCTCTAAACACTACAGAAACCTTTACCTTATTCCCTTCTTCAAGGAACTCTCGTATATGTTTTAATTTATATTCAAAATCGTGCTTATTAATCTTCGGTCTTAACTTTATCTCTTTCACCACAATTACATGTTGTTTCCGTTTCGCTTCACGGGCTCTTCTTTTTTGCTCATAACGGTACTTTCCATAATCCATTATACGACATACCGGTGGTGTGGCATTCGGTGCTACTTCCACAAGGTCCAGTTCCCGCATCTCAGCTTCCCTTAGAGCATCTCTTTTGCTCAAAATACCTAACTGAACCCCTTTCTCATCAATCACTCGTACCTGCGGAGCCTTTATCTCCTCATTCACACGAACTGAATCTTCAGATGGTTTTACTATCGCTATTCTCCTTACTTTACTGTTCTATCCTCATATTTTTTTGAAAAATTATACCTAAATACTCAACATCTTATCAAATCATATTTCACTCCCAATAACTCCATAACATACAAAAATTCAAAAACTCCCCTCCTAAACACCATAAAAAACACAGTTGCCCTTTATACATTCCTCACTTCCTTCCACCCGCACAGCCCGCCTGAACGGCCCCACCCACCCCCCCCTGTCCGTCCACCCAAAAGACCCGCATTGCCCAAACCAACCAATAACGACAAACAAAAGAACAAAGACCATCCAACATACAACCATTATCCCTTAGAACAAGCATTTATTTTTGGGCAATGCAGGGTCTTATTTTCCTTATAACTTTCGCTATGTTTTGAAGGGAATGCTCGCTCTGCTATAATCTTTCCCGTAATATCTGCAGTCTCGTATATGCTATGTTTTGAAGGGAATGCTCGCTCTGCTATAATTACTTCACAGTCGCATTGTATCATTTTTATGCTATGTTTTGAAGGGAATGCTCGCTCTGCTATAATAATAGTAAAACCGTTGTTAACCTTTTTAGTGCTATGTTTTGAAGGGAATGCTCGCTCTGCTATAATATTACCATATTTTGCAACAATATAGGGATAGCTATGTTTTGAAGGGAATGCTCGCTCTGCTATAATTTGATCTTTCTATTTATCCTCTCTATTTCTGCTATGTTTTGAAGGGAATGCTCGCTCTGCTATAATATGTTTATGGTATAATATATATAGAA
>CAKZKR010000098.1 GCA_937124615.1 uncultured bacterium | reverse complement strand
CCATGGTCCACATGCCCTATCGTCCCAATGTTCACATGCGGCTTCTTCCGCTCAAATTTCTGCTTCGACATCGTTGTTTTCCTTATCTTTAAGTTTTGTTTTAGTTAAACTTTTAACTTATTTACAAAATCACTATAACTAATGGAGCCCACGACCAGAATTGAACTGGTGACCCCTTCCTTACCATGGAAGTGCTCTACCGACTGAGCTACGTGGGCAAAACATGGAGCGGGAGGCGGGATTCGAACCCGTGACCCTCAGCTTGGAAGGCTGACGCTCTACCAACTGAGCTACTCCCGCAAACAAGTATATTATAAACGCTACTTTGCGTTTTATCTCAAATTGGTGGTGGGCGCTGGATTCGAACCAACGTAGGCTCACGCCAACGGGTTTACAGCCCGTCCCCTTTAACCACTCGGGCAGCCCACCACGAAAAAATATTCAATTTCCTGGAGCTGGCGAAGGGAATCGAACCCCCGACCTGCTGATTACAAGTCAGCTGCTCTACCTGCTGAGCTACGCCAGCGAATTTACTCGTTCAGGGAGAATATTTTATCAAATGCTTTTTCTTTTTGTCAACTCCGTTTTCTTAGATAAGATTTTAATTATCATAAAAATGGCTTTGAATAAGCCTGAATTTCATATTTATTAATTCTGTTTCTTAAATTGATATAATGATGTCGTTTTATAATTCCAAAGAACAAAAGGATTTTGTGTATGGATTTATCCCCTATTGAACAAGAAATTTTTGATGAATTATTTTTTCGCCGTCCTGACCTTAAAGTATGTGTTGATGATATTTTAAAAACACATGAAATTTTAGTGAATTGTTTTGAGAAGGGAGGGACCTTGTTCACTTGTGGAAATGGAGGTTCAAATGCAGATGCTTTACATATTGCAGGTGAATTGGTTAAAAGTTTTGAACGAAAAAGACCCATAAACAAAGTTTTTCGGGAAAAGTTATCAAATGAATACGCCGGCGAGGAACTCGGAAAATATTTAGAGGCCGGTTTGCGAGCCCTTCCATTAGGAATGAATAGTGCTTTAAAAACAGCCATAGAAAATGATTGCCCTTTGAGGGATATTGCCTTTGCCCAGGAATTAAGTGTATTGATTCGCCCAGGGGATGTCTTACTTGCTATTTCAACATCGGGCAATGCAAAAAACTGTCTGTATGCTATAAGTGTGGCAAAGGCAAACAATGGTATTGCGGTAGGGCTGACAGGACCTTCGGGGGGGCTCATGGATCAATATTGTCATGTTTGTATTAAAACACCGGGAAATAGCACAAAGGTTATACAGGAAGGGCATCAGCCAATATGGCACACTTTGTGTGCTATGGTAGAATCCCACTTTTTCTCTGAAAAAAGATAAAAAGAATAGGACTTATTTTTAATAAAAAAAATAAATAGAGGAGTATGTTATGTTTGGAAAGAAGTTTTGCCGTCCAAAGATAGTGTCCGTAGGAGCGGGAAATGTTGGAGCAACATTTGCTCAGTATTGTGCAGAAATGGAGTTGGGTGATATTTTATTGTTAGACATTGTGGAAGGCTTACCACAAGGGAAAGCTCTGGATTTGTTGCAAGCGGGGGTTATTCGTGGTTATAGTGTGTCGATACAGGGGAGTAATGACTTTTCAGAGATGAAGGATGCGGATATTATTGTCATCTCTGCGGGTTTTCCTCGCAAACCCGGAATGAGTCGACTTGATTTATTGGAGAAAAACGGGAAAATTATCGCAAATATCTGTAATTACATCAAACAATATGCCCCCAATGCTATTGTAATCGTTATAACGAACCCTCTGGATATCATGGTGCAACTGGCTTTTCATCTGCTTAATCATCCACCATCAAAAATAATGGGAATGGCAGGGTGTCTGGATAGTGCAAGGATGTGTTCATTTATCGCGGAAGAACTTCATATTAGCCAGAAACAGGTTCACGCTATGGTATTGGGTTCGCATGGGGATTTAATGGTACCCCTTCCCGATTACACTACCGTCGGAGGAATTCCAGTAAAAAAACTTATTTCCCCCGATCGATTGGAACAAATTATTGATAGGACACGAAAAGGAGGGGCTGAGGTGGTCTCTTTACTTAAAACAGGAAGTGCTTTCTATGCTCCTGCGGCAAGTTCTGCAAGAATGGTACAAGCCATTCTTCATGACGAGAAAGCGTTATTCCCTTGTGCCGTGTATACGCAGGGAGAATATGGTCTATCCGGTGTATTTGTAGGATTGCCCTGTATATTAGGAATACACGGGGTAGAAAAAATCGTTGAATGGCCCCTTTCTGAGGAAAGTCAATCCGCTTTAATGAAATCGGTAGAAGAGGTAAAACAAGGAATTCAGTCTTTAAAAGAGTTCGGTTTTGCTATTACTTAAAAGTCTCTGGGTTATAATTATACATAGGATAAAACAAAAGGCTTGATTATGAACCAGCGCGAAATTTGGATTGTTGTCTCAGTAACCCTATTAATTATTATTACTTTTGTGGCGGTAGCATTTTTTGCCTCCAACAGTTCTCCAATAAAAGAGAAATCTACTCATAAAAGATTTTCTGCCGCCGCGGGAAAAACAAGGGAAAAACCTCTTTTACTTGTGAGCAAAAAAAGAGAGGATACATTTGACAATAAAGAGGAAAAAAAGGAAAAAACAGAACCCCCCTCAATAAGTAAAATTTACTCATCCCAATTGGGAAATAATGAAGGGGAAGACAAAAACATTTCTTTGGAAGGTCGTAGTGAAGAAAAAGAAGAAACAAATAAAGAAACTGTTGACATTGATATTTCGGACGACTTAAAACAACTTCTCCAAACAAGCCCCGATAATCAGCAAATTTCACAAGAGAATATTCAAGAAACTCTAAATAACTGGATGGATTCTGTATCGTCTCAGGAAAAGAAAATAGAAGTATTAAGGAATCACCTTGAGGTCCTTATATTAAAAGGATTGTCAGAATGGGTCACAGGAAAAATGGAGGAAATTATCGGACAAACAAAGGAAGATAAAGTTGTGCTTTCGGAAGCACAGTGGCTTTTGGGACAAATAAAAAGTATTCAGGGAGATATGATTATCGCAGAGCAGTGTTTTCAACAAGCATGGCAAAACATAACTTCTTCTGCAGATTTGAACGACCCTAAAAAAGAAGAATTGTTTCGATTGTTAGGTTTAGATTATGTACAATTGTTGAGGAAACAAAACAAAAATGAAGAGGCAGAAACCGTAATAAATTCGGTATCTGAAAAACTTAAAGCAAAGGTTGTAATTAAGGACTGATTGCCTTTTTCTTTCCTTATCTCTCTATAATAAGTCATTTTCAAATAATGTTCCATGGAGCCTTTTTGGGACGATGGATAAGTTGCTGAACATTCTCAGACAAAGTAGACGGGTCTGTAATCATTTCTTTTACCGGGTCCCAACGAATTACTTTGCGTGTCCGAATAGCAATATCGCTCAATAAACAGATGGTATTGGAACGAACGGCAACATCAATATTGCAAACAGGTTGTTCTCGTGTTTTTACACAATCAATAAAATTTTTTAAATGATGTTTACTCGTGTATAGATGAACATCCGTAGGTTTTAGTTTGATATTTAATAATTCTTTCGGGGTTGTTTGTAGAGTTTCTCGGTTCACATATACCGTTCCTTCGGTTCCTTCAAATGTAATGCCTGTTGGGTTCAAATGGGGTTCTTTTTTTTCCGTCTGCTCGTCTGTAAAATGAGCAATAACTCCATCTGCATATCTCATATAGACATTCCACGATTTTGCACAATCACAAATCCCCTCTTGCGGAAATTCTCCAGTTCCTACAAACTCAATAGGCCCGGAAGTATCATCGTTTCCATATCCCCATTGGGCAATATCTACATGATGGATACCCCAACCTCCTATAAATCCCATGGCATAATCGGAAATATGAAACCAGTTGGGGCGAACAGTTCGTGCCTGGCAGAATGGAACCGTAGGAGCGGGTCCTAACCACATTTCGTAATCAAAGCCATCCGGGACAGGTTCTTCACTACATGTAGGTCCTACAATACCCCCCGGAACAGCCACACATATTTTTTTTAATTCTCCAATATAACCATTTCGAACCAATTCACAGGCAAACCGAAAATCATCATTAGACCTCTGTTGTGTTCCAAATTGGAAGACCCGATTGTGCTGTTTTATTATCTCCCGAACTTTCAAATCATCCTGAATGGAAATGCATAAAGGTTTTTCTACATACATATCTTTGCCGGCTTGCGCAGATAGAACGGAAAGGACCCCATGCCAATGGTCATTTGTCGCAATGACTACCGCATCAATATCAGAACGAGATAATAGTTCGCGAAAATCTTTATAAAGAGACACATCTTTGAATTTCTTGCGAACAATATCGGCAGACTCATCAAGGTTTTCTTTTCGAACATCGCATAATGCTCTAATCTGAGCTTCTTTTAGAGACATCATTCCTGTGATTAAATCTTTTCCCCTACTTCCTGTTCCAATAAATCCGACCCCTACTTTTTCAGAAGGTTTGGGGTCTTTACCAAATAAGGAAAACGAAGGGATTAAGGGGAAGGAAGCAAGTATTGCAGATGTCTTCAGGAAACTGCGTCTTGTGGTTGTTTGTTTTTTATTATTGGTCCCCATAAAATTACTCCTCACAATAATGGTTTATTTTTGTTCTGATAATGGACGGACCCAGAAATTTCGATAAGCAACTGGACCGTGGTCTCCCTGGAGCATAATGGGACCTTTTGGGGCCTCATCATTGAACAGAGAAGCCCGCGTCGGACCGGATAATTCTTCGTTTTCGTGCACTACAATTCCGTTGTGGATAACACGAACAAATTTCGCATTTTCAATTTTTCTCCCTTCCGCATCAAATCGGGGAGCTTTGAAAACAACATCAAAACTTTGCCATGTTCCGGGCGGGCGAGAAGCATTTACTCGGGGGGGACGTCCTTCATAACCCCGCTGGTCATCTGGAATACCAGGCTCTTCATGCCAACGCTGGTATATCCCTCCACAATCACTATGTTTCGGTTCTGCTACGCCCCAACTATCTAACACTTGAATTTCATATCTACCTTGGAAATAAACACCGGAATTCGAACCTTTGGGAACCATAAATTCAATATGCAATTCGACATCTCCCCATTCCTCTTTTGTAATGAGATGGTGCGTTTTGCCATCCTTGCCATTGATAAGCACCCCTGAACCGGGCAATGAAGCGAGCAACGCCTCATTTTGCGAATCCGCTATTGCATCTCCCCCTGTATACCAGGTGCCGGTGGGTTCTCTAAAAGCGTTCAAATCATCTGTAGAAACACGAATGGGTTCATAGTCCGCTACAGAGGTTATTAATTCTTTCCAGGCTTTCATAGAGCGGGGCAAATGTTCTTTAACGGGTTCCTGTATTCCATACCCTTGCAACCCGATGGGACCGGTAAAGCCTACCGATTTCAATGTTTTCAATAAAGGTTTTAAGTCGAAAGTACCTTTATCTAAAGGTTGAATTAACTTGTCCCAATCGCCAGGGGGTTCGGCTCCATTCAAAGTTACGACAAATAGCTTCGGCTTTACTTTCCGGATAAGTAAATCTAAATTGGTGTCAGGTCCATCTACTTTTAACCAATGACAGAGGTTAAATGAAATTCCTAAATTGACTTTGCCTGCATCCTGTACCAGTTGATAGGCCTGCTCTGTCTTATCTAACCAACATCCGGCATGGGGATAAAGAGCCACTTTAACACCATAAGGAAGGGCTTGGTCGGCTATTGTTCGAATAAGAGCAAGGGCTTGCGAATACGAGTCTGGGTCATTTGATTTCCATGTTTGACTGTTAATAGTCAACCAAAGGAAGTAATCATTTCCTTTCATTATCTCCAACGCTTCAGTTAAACCTGGCTGAATTTGAAAACCTTCCTTTTCTATCGTCCCCCATAAATAAATTGCATATAGTTTTAAGCCATTAGTTTGAAGAGCATTTTTCAGTTCAGCCAATTGCTCGAAGCCCGTCCAACTTATACCGGCAAAACCCAATTCCTTGATAAAACTTATTTGAGAGTCAGGGGTTTGATGTTCTGCGTCTTTAGTGGCGGTGTCCATAGCGAAGAACTCTTTGAAAAATACAGGTGTTTCTGCAAAACAAATTAGGTGGCACAACAAAACCATTCCAATGAAAAATTTCATCATTCTTTTCATAATACTTTCCTCTCTATGTCTAATTGTTTGTTTTTTTTACCCATTGAATCGCATTGCCAATCAGTTTTCGGAACTGAGGGTTTCCAAATACCTGAGGGCCATGTCCTAATTGAATAAAAAATACTTCCGCATTGTTATATTTATTTATCCACGCAATAAAGAAGGCACTTTCGGGATGGTTTGTTGTAAGGAGGACATGCACCTCCGGCGAGATATAGAATTGGCTATAAACTTCATCGATTTCTTCAAAATCTTCAACGCCCTGTGTAATAGGATGATTTTTATCAGCAACATGGACCGGGATTTTAACATTGTGCTTGTATTTTGACCGATCATATTTTTTTCCATCCCACTCCATATCTTTTGAAAAATACTTTGCTCCGATAATTTTCGAAAATTCATCCCATTCTGGAAATGCGGATATGGCATGATGCATAACAATAATTTTTTTACCTGTATTCAGCATTTCCAGAAAATTTTTCTGCTGTTTCTTTGTTATTTCTTGATGAAAGTTATATAAAACAATCCCATCAAACTCTTTATATTTGTCTGTATCAAAAAAAGAACATTTTCCACCGGCATAATCGAAATATTCCGGTTTGATGTCGTTTAAACTTGCCCACATGGCTTCAAACGGCTCTTTATCATAACCATGACCACCTGTAATAACAGCGACACGAATTGGCGAATCAGCAAACGCCATCGACAGGAAGGGAAATACAGAAATTAAAGTTATACAAATAAAAATCCTTTTTGAAAAATTTTTCATAAACATTTTTTCCTTTCTATTCACCCATTTATTTATGTTATACACTCGACTTCAGTTACCATATAGAATAATAAAAAAATGCTACAAAAGGATACAATCATAAAATATAATATTTATGACTGAAAAAGACTCGTTACTATAAGAAATCACAAATGTTATATTAAATGCGGAACATTTTAATACTTTCATTATAAATTATATGCTTACAGTAGCAAAATATTTTTTGTTCTTTATCTTATTTTTAGTTGTTATCGGAACCTTATTAGCATTTCCACAAAAACCTTCCTTTTGGGGTGATGAGTTGTTAGGTGGAGTATCGTTTGCAAAGGCTTCTTCCATAAAAGAATTTCTTTGGGTCCAGGGAAGTGTAGGTCCGGAAGTAGCCCCGATATATCCTTTACTACTTTATTTCAGTTCAAAATATTTTCATATATCTCCAAATCATTTTCGATTCTTTTCTGCATTTTGTTGTGTGTTAAGTTGTTTTTTTATTTACCTAACCCTATCAAAACTTACCGAGAAAAAAACTGCTTTTTTTACATCCATCTCTATTTCTATGGCTCCTATTCATCTCTGGTATAGCATGTTGCTACGACCTCACGCATTAGCTTTTTTGTTAAGCATCGTTTCTTTCTATATTTTTACGATTCTAAATAAAAATAATCCTGTAAAAATTAGATATATCTTTATCCTTTGCGTAATCAATACTGCACTTATCCTGACACATTATATATTCTTCTGGATAACTTTTGCTGAATGTTTATACCTGGTCGTTAATAAAAAATTTAATAAAAAAAATATCTTTTTCATTGCCTTAAATTCTGCACTAATAGGAGGGGTTATACTTTATTTAGGGTTTTGTGTCCGAAGTAATAACATCGATTTTGTCCCTGAAAAAGGTATTAAGCAAATGCTATTTATGGTTCTGGGCTTATTGGATTTTGAAATACCTTCAATCAACTCGTGGGGAATCTATCTACAGCCTCTATTTTTCGTGCACAGACCTATGCCTCCCTGGTTAAGTTTTCTTTTAGAAACCGCTCCATTTGTCATTATTTACGGAGGGAACATTCTCCTTTCCATTTTGCTCTTATACCTTACCTTTAAACAGTTATGGTCTATATTAAAAAAGAAAACTTTACCATCCGATATAACTTTTTATCTATTGTTTTTTGGAGTAATTCTTCCTATTATCTTTGCGGGTTGTCAGATTATATCAGGGGCCAATATCTTGATGGCACGATACTTTTACTTGTCATGGGTATGTAAAATTGCTCTTTTGTATATGTGCCTAAATCAAGTTAAAAGCAGGAATATTAGAAATTTGTTGTTCGTTGTCGCATTGTTTTTTTTCGTTCACCATTATGCTCTTTATAAGACATGTTTGCCTTATTCCGATTGGGATTCTTGTGCCCAATACCTGCAAGAAGAGATTTCAGATAAGGATATTATCATCACAGGTAGATTTGAAGAATCTCTCACATTAGCTCATGTATTATCCGATTCAGAAAAAGTCCCTATTGCATATTCAACCTCGATAAAATCTGCAATAGATGGGGTCTCGTTTTTACAGGAGCAATATCCATCTTCTCATATATGGTTGATTTACAGTATGCAATGGAATAGTAACATTCCCTGTATTATGAGAGAAGAACTGAAACAACAAAATTTTGATTTCCATGAAAAAGTTTTTCCACCTTTCGAAGGGATTGTCTGTTATAAGATATATCCCAAAACAAATAAAGAAGTAAAAAAAGCCCCCTCTCTGGACCTCTTGTATAAATGTGATGAAAATTATTATTGGAATGAAGAAAAAAAGAATAGACAAAATGAGATGAGAAAAATTTTATTAGAGGCTGGATACTCTAAATTCAATATGGACTCATTAATAGATTTGTTGGTTTTTCCGGATGGCACAGTTGGGTTAAATACAATACCTCACTTAACTTTTCAATTCTCTGCTATGGGGAAAAAAGACGAAATTTTTACCCTCTGTAACTACTTTAGCAATCAGGTAATTTGGGCAAATGTGGGTTTAATTTTCTTACTTAGTGAGCAAAAACAGTTTCAGCAGGTAGAGGAGATATTCAACAAATTAATAAAGAAAAATTTCTATACAGTGGGCTTATTAAAACCTATGTGGGAAGACTATGCGGAAGGAAGAACTATAGAATTTAACCAAAAATGTAAGCAACTTAAGGAAGCCGGGTTCCCCTTAGCATATATTTTAGAAACTGTAGTTCATCTAAAAAAGGAAAGCAGGGGACAAGAAATAATTCGATTAGGAGTACTTCCCTTCAATAAAAAAGCGGAAATGCTGTTATCTCATCAAGGTGAGGGATGGGTTGGACAAAATTTTTGATTTGTTTTTACTTTTATAAAGTTTTTATAATATAATACCTCAAAAAAAAAGATTATATTTACACCTCTATCTTTTCCGCGGCTGTAAAAGAGAGTGTGTGTCTCGTTTTATGTAATGCAAAATCAAATTAAAGTAAGGAACAAACACAATCTATGGCAAGATACTTAGGTCCGAAACACAAATTATGTCGGCGTTTGGGCTCTTGTGTATGGGGCAGTCCCAAGTGTCCATCTAAAAAGCGTCCGTTTCGTCCGGGACAGCATGGGAGAGACCCAAGAGGGAAACTTTCCGTTTATGCCCGGCAATTATTAGCAAAGCAGAAAATTCGCACGCATTATGGATTGATGGAACGGCAAATGTGGAAAACATTCCAGGAAGCCAAGCGTATTCCAGGTGATACAGGTGTAAATTTAATAAGACTTTTAGAATCTCGGATTGATACAGTAGTGTATCGATTGGGTTTCGCACCGACAATCGCTTCTGCTCGACAACTGGTAACACATTGTCATTTCTTAGTGGATGGTAAAAAAGTAAATATTCCATCTTTTTTGGTAAAACCGGGAATGAGAATAACAGTTCGAGAAAAGAGCAGAAACATTCCGATGATCGTTGAGGGGTCAGAAAATCCGTATCAGCAGATTCCTCCTCATCTCTCCCGTGAACCGAAATCTTTTGAAGGGTATGTAGTTTCTGTTTCAGCAGAAGAGAACCTACCCTTCCTTGAGGATACACCGGGAGTTATCGGCTTCTATTCGAGATAGTTTTTTCTGTATAATTAGAATACGACAAACGGGTCGAGTTCGGTTTCGACCCGTTTTTTTGTGAAAACTGAATGTGTATGTAAAGGGTACATCAATGAGTATTGAAATAATCGTTGGAGCCAACTGGGGCGATGAAGGCAAAGGTCGCATGGTGGATTATTTGGCCCAGGATGCTGACTTTGTTATCCGTTATCAGGGGGGAAATAATGCAGGACATACCGTCATTAACGAATTTGGAGAATTCAAACTTCATTTAATTCCCTCGGGAGTTTTCAGTAAAAAGACAATCAATATATTAGGTCCAGGGATGGTAATTGACTTGCAGAGTTTAGTAGAAGAAATAGAAAATTTTAAGAGTAAAGGAATTGTTCCAAAAATATATATATCTGAACGAGCAGTTATTTGCTTCCCCTATCATCGCCATGAAGATATATGGGAAGAGGAACGATTGGACAAAAATGCCTATGGTTCCACACGAAGGGGAATCGCCCCTGTGTACGGCGACCGAACAATAAAAAAAGCCATTTTAATGGGCGAACTTTTTTATCCCGAATATCTTGAATCACGATTAAGACAAATTGTAGATTGGAAATTACAAATAGCAAAAGGTGTTTATGGGAAAGATAGGCCTTTTACTTTCGAAGAAATCTGGGAATGGACACAAAAATGGAGCAAACCATTATTACCTTATATCAAAAATACAAATGAAATTTTGGAAAGAGCGGTCAAAGAAGGGAAAAAGGTACTTTTTGAAGCCCAATTAGGAACTTTAAGGGACCTCTATTTCGGTATTTATCCTTATACAACTTCCTCGTGTACACTATCTGCTTTTGCTCCTATTGGGGGGGGGCTCTTTGGTTTCCAGCCAGACAAAATTATTGCTGTTGTAAAGGCCTTCTCGACCTGTGTTGGAGAAGGTCCTTTCATAACTCTGATGGAAAAAGAAGAAGCGGATCAATTGCGGGAAACTGCAAAGGAATATGGAGCGGCCACTGGTAGACCTCGAACGATTGGACACTTTGATGCGGTAGCGACAAGATATGGTGTAAAAGTACAGGGTGCTACGGAAATAGCCTTGACAAAATTGGACAGTCTTACCGGTAGAAAAACATTAAAAATATGCACCCATTACAAATTTGAGGATAAACAAATTGAGGATTTCCCTATCAACCCGATACTTGAAAAATCGGAACCTGTTTATATCGAACTTCCCGGTTGGAATGAAGATATTTCTAAAGTGCGTCGATTTGAAGACCTCCCTAAAAATGCACAAAATTATATTCTGGAAATAGAAAAGAGTGTTCTATGTCCGATTAAATATATTTCGGTAGGACCGGAACGAGAAGCCCTTATCGTCCGTTAATTATTTTTCGCGATTCAAAAAGTACATCCAAAATAAATTTTAATGAATCTATCTGTCATTTATATATCTGTTTATAATATTTGGAAACATGGGACATAAGAGATAAAGAGATATTTTTTTATATGAGCGTGTCACTGATACGATTTAAAGTCATTAACCAACTCATCCAGCAGATAGAAAAATCTCCATGGGTACAGGTCGCAGGACCCTGGGGAACAGGAAAAAGTGTAATCTCTTATATTATCAGTGCAGAACTCAATATCCCTCTTTTAATAGTGGCTTCGGATAATCATGGGGCCGAAGATATTTATGAAGATTTCATAACCTTTTCATCGGAAGAAAGATGTGCTTTTTTTCCACCATGGGAAACACGGCCAACAGACATTATAGACCCTGCGGAGGATATTGTCTCGGAACGACTTCATTTACTATCTCGCATTATCTCTGGCAAACAGGTGCCCGAAACCATTGTTACTACTGTTCGTTCCTTATTGCAGGTAGTCCCATCACGAAAAGCACTGGAAAAACAGAGATTGCAATTATCGCTTGAGCAGGAATTCGCCCTGGAAGAATTAACAACTTTGCTAATCAATTCGGGCTATCAACGCGAAGCAAGTGTTTCACAGCATGGAGAAATTAGCCGAAGAGGTGGAATTCTGGATATTTTTCCGTATGCACGTGAATTGCCTGTCCGTATCGAGTTCTTCGGCGATTTGATTGAATCTATTCGGGAATTTGACCCGGAAACACAAAAGAGTATTACACCCTTAAATTTTGTTGACATCGTCCTTAAAACAGAAAAAGAACTACTTGTTAAGCATGCAGATAATGAAAAGAAGTATTCTCTGCTGGACTACCTGCCCAAGAACACTTTAATTGTATGGGATGAGCCATTGAATATATTCGAGGAAGCCCAAAAGATTGAGAATGAATTCGAAAACAATACATATACATTTTCTCTGGAAGAAATGGCTTATAAGTATAAAGAGTTTAAAAATATAGAAATAGCGTCATTATCCCTTCCCGAGCGACCTGCACCGCGTACAATTATACCAATGAATTCTGTTCAAGCATGGACAAAGAACTTGAATGAATTCTGGGAACAATTAAAACAATGGGATATTGAACACTATCATGTGCGAATTCTTTGCAATACCCCTTCGGAACAATTGCGTATGCACGAACTCATTTTCGAACAGGGGTATCGTCTGGATAAAGACCCTTTTGACCTGAAAATAGAAATCGGGAGAATTCGCTCCGGTTTTATCTATCCGGAAGAAAAATTCGTGTTATTGAGCGAAAAAGAATTGTTTGGGAGGAAATTTGTTCGACGAAGAGGGCGCTTTTTCCGGAAAGGGACTCGTGTTTATTCATTAAGCGATTTAAAACCCGGTGACTATGTGGTACATGAAGTCCATGGAATAGGAAAGTTTACAGGGCTTTATCGTCTGGAAAACAAGTCGAGTGATTATCTGGCTGTTGTATATCGTGATGGGGATATGCTTTATATCCCGGTTACACAATTGGACCAGATACGAAAATACATAGCAGGGGAAAATGTTACTCCGAACCTCGACAAAATAGGTGGGAAAACATGGAGTAAAACAAAGGATAAGGTAAGGGAATCTGTTAAACAATTTGCAGAGGAACTCCTTAAATTGTATGCCAAACGCCATCAATCCAAAGGGTTCGCTTTCTCACCCGATACCCCCTGGCAAAAGCAAATGGAAGAAGCCTTTGATTATGAAGAGACACCTGACCAATATCGCGCTATCGAAGAAACAAAACGAGATATGGAAACACTTCAACCTATGGACCGTCTAATTTGCGGAGATGTTGGCTTTGGAAAAACAGAAGTAGCTATAAGAGCAAGTTTTAAAGCGGTAATGGATGGTAAACAGGTTGCCGTTTTAGCACCGACAACAGTGCTTGTTCATCAACATTGGTATACTTTCCAGGAGCGAATCGCAGGTTTCCCTATCCGTATTGAATCATTAAGTCGACTGAGAACAACAAAAGAAATCAAGAAGGTTTTAGAAGGATTAATCACAGGGGAGGTAGATATTGTTATTGGTACACATCGACTCCTTTCCAGGGATGTTCAATTCAAAGATTTGGGATTACTGATTATTGATGAAGAACAGCGTTTTGGAGTTCGACACAAAGAACAGTTAAAGAAACTCAGAGAACATGTGGATACTTTGACCCTGACAGCTACACCGATACCCCGAACGCTCCAGTTTTGCTTATCAGGTATCCGGGATATGAGTGTAATTAATACAGCCCCCAACGACCGTTTGCCTATTCATACTTGTATCACAAATTATGCCCCGGAAATCGTCAAGGAAGCCATTGAAAGGGAATTACGACGGGAAGGACAGGTGTATTACCTGCATAACCGTGTGCAAACTATTGAATACACTGCTATGAAAATTCAGCAGTTGGTCCCAAGAGCAAGGATAGGTATCGGGCATGGGCAAATGTCAAAAAACAAACTGGAACGGGTAATGACTGCTTTTATTAATCGAGAAATTGATGTATTAGTATGCACAACCATTATCGCATCGGGAATAGATATACCTAATGTAAATACGATTATAGTCGACCGAGCCGACCGATTTGGATTGAGTGAACTCTACCAAATTCGAGGGAGAGTAGGAAGATATAAACATCGCGCTTTTGCATATCTTTTAATTCCGGCAGATAGGGCTCTCACCAAAGATGCGCAGGAACGATTAAAAGCCATTCAGGACTTTTCGACATTAGGGTCTGGTTTACAAATAGCATTGAAAGATTTAGAAATTCGGGGTGCTGGTGATTTGTTAGGACCGGAACAAAGTGGACATATTAACGCCGTCGGTTTTGACACCTATCGAGAATTGATTGAGGAAGCCATTGCAGAGATGAGGGGACAACCGTTGATTCGTAAAAAATTACCTCCATTTGAGGCGAATATCCCAGCACGCATATTAGATGATTACATTTACAATTCTTTTGAAAAAATGCAATGGTACCAGAGAATTTCTACCATTCAAACGCCGGAAGAATGCGAAGAATTGATTGAAGAACTTAAAGATAGGTATGGTTCCCTGCCTATGCCTGTAGAAAATTTGGTAAAAATTATGAAGGCTCGTATACTTGCTGTGGACTTAGGAGTAAAGAAATTAATTTTGAATAAAAACTTTTTGTATATCCAGTTTGATACTTATCATCCTGTCTCGTCTGCGAGGAAAAAGTATGCCCTTGAAATTTTTGGAGAAAATGTTGAAACAGGGATAGAAGAATATCCTTATTTAGAATGCACTATTGATGAAACTCCGGAACGTTTTATAAACCTTTTAATTATCTATTTAGAAAAACTCCATGAAGAAGGGGTGTGAATTTAAAAAAGAAACTATTAATCCTTTTTAGCATCCCTTACCTATTTAATTTTGCTCTCCAAAAACTGCCATGATGTTTGCTATATATTCGTTTACAGGTTCTTGTGTCGGATAACGAATAAATTCTACATGTCCATCTAAGTAGAGCACATTACAACCACCAGGGATATGGTTAAAATCGGCTGATGCGGGACCCGTTCCTAATTGGTCCATCATAATCCATACTTCACTTTGAGCCTGTGCTGTCGATGAGGGGTTATTTATATCGGTAACTAGAAACCGTTCTATCCCTTCTCTTAAACGATATACCGTATTACCTCCTCCATTACCCTCTCCTTCCAGTAGAGGTCCACTCACATCCATATCAATTATTTGCAAAAGTAGGTTCTGGTAAGTAGGTCCGGGATTCATAATGGCTTGCACGGCGTTGGGATACTTTAATACTTGCTGGATAAGTGTAAGGGGCAACTGCTTGGGGACAAGAGCAGTAGGTGGAACATCCACCCCTAAGACCTGAATAATTATGGATAGATTCGGCACATTACTCGCAGGTGCCACTTCATCTGGATTGTCTCCCATACGGTCAAAAACCCAGCCTAAATAAATATAACTACAATCAATATAGTTTACACCGCCTCGGCCCAAATAACAACCAATATGAAACTCATCCTCTGTAATCCCTCGCGAAGGGATATTCCGCCCTTTAAGTTTATCTATATTATCCCCATCCCCTGCATCGGAAGGACAAATAATAATAGACGGGTCTGTAAGATACTCCGTATAAATACAATTCACCCGAGGTCCAGCAGCAATATATAAATCCCAGAAACTTTCGTCATCTCTTGGACCCACCTCTAATTCCAGAGGGGGATACCTTTCCCCTTTAGATTCATTTGCATACATTTTGAAGATTAAGCCCCACTGCTTCAGGTTATTCTGACAAGAAGATCGACGAGCCGATTCACGAGCCCGAGCTAATGCAGGTAATAATATCGCCGCAAGTATACCAATAATCGCGATAACAACCAACAATTCAATTAAGGTAAAACCTCGTGATCTACGGTATTTCATTGCTCAAATTCTACATTTTCAGAAATGTTAATGAAATCATTAAATCAATAATATAATCTCATTAAAAAACATCCTATCTAATTATATTGCTTTCTAATCTTTTTGTCAATCTTTTTATAAATAAATTAAAAATATATATTTAGTACATCTAAATACTCTATTTTCATATAGAAAAATCTGTATCATCCCTTATTTTTAATCATTATTCAAATATTTCCTTATTATTCCAAGCATTATTCATAACTATTTTCTTTTATTTATCCCTTTTTATATATTTAATAAGTTTCCTTTTGAATAAATAAAAAGGGCACAAAATAATCTTTATTTTGTGCCCCATTGAAATAGATGCCTTGAATTTATGTATAAGGAGCATGCATCAGCATCTATTTATTTTCAATAAGAGATTAAATATCGAAATAGAGCATAAATTCGTAGGGATGCGGTCTTAAATTAACTGCTTCTACTTCACGAACCCGTTTATATTCAATCCATGTTTTTAAAACATCTTCTGTAAACACATCCCCCTTAGTAAGGAATTCATGATCCTTGGATAAAGCATTGAGGGCCTCTGCAAGACTTCCGGGAACTTGTGGGATGAGTGCTTTCTCTTCAGGAGGAAGGTCATATAAATCTTTATCCATAGGCTCACCCGGGTCAATTTTATTCTGGATACCATCCAAACCTGCCATTAACAGAGAGGCAAAAGCCATATAAGGATTGCAGGATGGGTCCGGGACGCGGAATTCAATCCGTTTCGCTTTGGGACTGGGAGAATACATTGGAATACGACAGCATGCACTACGATTTCGTGCAGAATAAGCAATATTTACAGGGGCTTCATATCCTGGCACCAATCGCTTATAACTATTTGTTGTGGGATTCGTAATAGCAACCAAAGCATTGGCATGCTTGAGCAATCCACCGATAAACCAGAGTGCTTCCTGACTTAATCCCGCATATTTGTTCCCGGCGAAAATTGGTTTTCCACCTTTCCATAATGAAATATGACAATGCATACCCGAGCCATTGTCACCAAATAAAGGCTTTGGCATAAATGTTACTGTTTTCCCATTTTTCTTAGCCACATTTTTAATAATGTACTTGTATAGAGTTAATTGGTCTGCCATTTGTGTAAGAGGAGCATAACGCATATCGATTTCTGCCTGTCCACCGGTTGCCACCTCATGATGATGACACTCTACATTAATCCCACAATCTAACATAAGAGCCACCATTTCACTCCGGATGTTATGTGTGGCGTCAGAAGGAGGGATAGGAAAATATCCTTCTTTATAACGAAGTTTGTAACCCAAATTAGGTTTTTCATCTCTCCCACTATTCCATATTCCTTCACTACTATCAATGAAATAATAACCGCTATTGGCGGTCTGGTCACAACGAATGTCATCGAAAATAAAAAATTCAGCCTCAGGTCCCAAATAGCAGGTATCCGCAATCCCTGTGGATAGAAGATAATTCTCTGCTTTTTGGGCAATATTTCGAGGGTCACGGGTATAGCGTTCTTTTGTAATAGGGTCTAAAATATTACAATACAAAACCAGTGTTGGAATAGTAGAAAATGGGTCAACAAATGCTGTGCGTGGGTCTGGTAATACGAGCATATCACTTTCATGAATGCTTTGCCAACCCCGAATACTTGAACCATCAAACCCAATCCCTGACTCAAAAACCTCCTCATCAATTTCACTTACAGGAAAAGTAAAATGTTGCTGTAATCCGGGAAAGTCCATAAATCTCAGGTCAACGAATACGATATTCTTTTCCTTGATCATTTTTAACACATCTTTGGGGGTTAAGTCCTTATACATACAAGTTCTCCTTAGAATTAAATTATTTTGTTAATTTATATTAAGAGACAACAATATCTCCTGTTTCGCCTGTTCTGATTCGGATTGCTTCTTCTACCGGTATGATAAAAATCTTGCCATCCCCAATACGACCTGTAGAAGCCGATTTTAAAATAGCCTTTACGACAGTTTCTACCATTTCATCTACAACCACTATTTCTATTTTTATCTTTGGAAGGAATTCAACAACATACTCTGCACCACGATACAACTCTTTATGTCCGTGTTGTCGACCAAAACCCTTAACCTCGGATACTGTTAGGCCTTTACAGCCAATCTCTGCAAGGGCTTCTTTTACTTCTTCCAACTTAAAAGGTTTAATGATTGCTTCAACTTTTTTCATTTAACTTAGCCTTATATTAAATTTACCGTTCAAAAAAACAACGAGCAATATTATAACAAATAAAAAATTTTGAATTATTACAATATAAAGTAGCAATATAAATGCCAATCATTATAAAATACACATTTTATCTTGAAAATCCCAACAAATATGCGTTTTTGATATTTATTTATGTAATAAAACTCTCATTTTTTGGAATATAATACACAAATATGTATTATTCAATATTGCCATAATACATAAATGTATGATTTTAAGCAGATAATTTTTAATGGAAACCGATATCACATTTGACTTTAAAACACTGAAAGTGATAAATTAATATAGTTTTATATTTTCAAAGTGATTAACTCTATATAGACAACACTTATTATATTGTATTACTTACCCTATTCGTTTCTCGTTTTGGATAAAAGAGCAGGTTTTTCAATTCTTTAAGGAGGAGATGCATATGCCAACTTATACTTATGAATGTAAAAAATGTGGCTACCAGTTTGATTGCTTCCACTCAATTACAGCAAAACCAAAAATTCAATGTGAAAAATGCAAAGGAATATGTGAGCGTCTAATTGGAAATGGTGCGGGAATTATTTTTAAAGGAAGTGGCTTTTATGAAACGGATTATAAAAAGAAAGGGGGTAACGGTAATGGGGATGGTTCCCATTCCAAAAACACAAGACCTAATGATGGGAAAGAAAAAACAACGGAATCTAAAACAAGTAGTAACAAGGAGACGGCTTCTTCTATAAAGAATTAAGTGTAATAGAACTTTTATACAAGAACAATTTTTGGTGCATTCTTTTTAGAATGCACCAAAAATTGTTTTATAATTACATTTTCTATTTCATAATAATTTTATAGAGGAAAAGAAACATGACCAATGAAGAAATAAAGAAACTGGCAGATCAATACCTTATCAATACTTATGGTTCAAGAAATCTTGCTCTGGTTCGTGGGAAAGGAACACATGTATGGGATGCGGATGGTAATGAATATATTGATTTTTTTTCAGGTATAGCGGTCTGCAATTTAGGGCACTGTCATCCTGAAGTTACTCAAACAATTATTGAGCAATCCCAAAAACTCCTCCATGTCTCTAACTTATACAACATAGAACCTCAGGTATTATTAGCAAAGAAATTGAGTGAAAACTGTTTTGCAAAAAAGTGGTTTTTCTGTAATGGTGGAGCGGAAGCAAATGAAGCGGGTATTAAAATTGCTCGGCGATATTGGACAATTAAAGGTTTATATAAACCCCACATCATTACTGCAGAGCAATCCTTTCACGGCCGTACATTAGCGACAATAACCGCAACAGGACAACCAAAATACCACAAAGGTTTTGAACCGATGGTCCCAGGGTTCAGTTATGTTCCCTATAATAATACCTCTGCCCTGGAAAATGCTATTACAGAAGAAACGGGAGCAGTTTTGTTAGAACCGATTCAGGGTGAGGGAGGTATTCGTATGCCATCTGCACTTTATTTGAAAGAAGTTCGTGAAATCTGTAATAAATATAATTTATTGCTTATTTTTGACGAAGTTCAAACAGGATTGGGAAGAACAGGTTATCTGTTTGCATATCAGGGATACGAAGTTGAACCTGACATTATTACTCTGGCTAAAGGGTTAGCAAATGGAGTACCCATTGGAGCGATGGGTTGTACAGAGGAAGTCGCCCAGGGATTTAGTCCGGGGGCTCATGCGTGTACTTTTGGAGGAAATCCTTTAAGCACATCAACAGCCTTCACTGTTATAAATGAATTAACAAAACCGGGTTTTTTGAACAAGGTCCAAGAATTGGGAGATTATTTTATTAATGGACTTCAGGAAATTGCTCAAACCCATCATAAGATTAAAGAAGTAAGAGGGCGTGGTCTTATGATGGGAGTGGAATTTGATGAACC
>CAKZKR010000097.1 GCA_937124615.1 uncultured bacterium | reverse complement strand
ATCAAAAAAACCTCCCAGATACTGTTATTCGTATCATGTTTATAGGGAGTCTGGCAATTATCCACCTATCTTTTGCCTTCATCTGTCTTCCTAAAAATGTATTAATCTTCTACTGGCTCGCTACAGGCTCATCTATTATTTTCCTTGGTATGCTTTTACAAGAGTCTTTATACCGCTGGATTGGCTTTTGCGTTTTATTCGTTACCCTCTTACGAACTTTCTTCGTTTTTCAATATATCTCGTCCGAAATATATCAAATACTTAGTTTCGCTATATCTGCTTTTGTTCTGTTTCTTGTCGGATGGATTTATTCAAGAAATCAAACCTTTAATTAAAACAAATTATGAATCCCCAAAAAGATAAATACCAACTTTTAGAAAAAGGAGCACGAAAAATATGTAGTCTCCTTCACAAAAAGGGCTATATTGCTTATTTCGCAGGAGGATGTGTTCGTGACCTGATTATGAAAAGAAAGCCCATCGATTACGATATTGCCACAAATGCAATGCCAGAAGAAGTCCATCGTTGTTTTCCCCACTCAATCACACTCTGGAAACATTTTGGGGTTGTTCGCGTTTTATTACATGAGGGAGAATATGAAGTAACTACTTTTCGTTCAGATGGTCCCTATTTAGATGGTCGACATCCTTCGTCTGTAGTCTTCACATCCCCAAAAGAAGATGCTCAACGAAGAGATTTTACAATTAATGCTCTGTTTCTCAATCCAGAAACGAATCAAATCATCGATTATGTAGGAGGACAGGAAGATATTCAGCAGGGGGTAATTCGAACTGTTGGAGATCCCTATCATCGCTTTTCGGAAGATTATCTTCGTCTTTTGAGGTCGGCACGATTTAGTGCCCGTTTTAACTTCAAAATCGAGGAAAACACTTTGAAAGCTATGAAAGAGCTTCATGCCGGGATACAAAAAGTCTCGGCTGAACGAATTCGTGACGAACTGGTAAAAATTTTAATAGAGGGAAACCCCTACTCTGCATTTAAAATCCTTGACCATACCCACTTACTTTCTGAAATCCTTCCAGAAATCTCTACTCTCAAAGGTATCGAACAGGATACCGAATACCATCCCGAAGGAGATGTCTTCACACATACCCTTTTAACACTCAAACAATTAAAAAATCCATCTCCGGTGTTAGCCATGGCCGTTCTTTTACACGATATTGGGAAAAAACAAACCATTACCTTTACAGACCGTATCCGATTTCCAAAACATGAAGCCATCGGGGCTCAGATAGCAAAACAAGTTATGGGACGGCTTAAATTCTCCCGGTCAGAAATTGAAGACACCCTATGGTTGATAAAAAACCACATGACTCTACTTCAATACAACCAAATGAGGGAAAGCACCCGCAAAAGACTATTCAAAAATCCACTTTTTCCGTTACTATTAGAACTCGTCCACATTGATATCCAGACCAGTCATGGCAATATATCCTCCATCCAGCAAATCAAGAAAGATTACGAAACATTCCTCACAGATCTTCCCAAAGACCAACCTTTACTTCGAGGTCAAGACCTGATAGCATTGGGTTTTTCTCCCGGACCTTTGTTTCGAACCATTTTAAATGAGGTTGAAAATGCACAATTGGAAGGGATTCTCAAAACGCAGGAAGAGGCGATCCAGTTCGTTTTAAGACATTGGCAACCTTCTTAATTATTGTTTACAAACCTGAAAACATTCCCAGAACTGAATTTGATAAAATGAATACAAAGGAAGGTTGTATGTATCCATGAATATTTCGCAGATTATCGAGCAATTACAGAATAATTCTTCTTTTAAGCAAAATTTAACTGCATGGAAAATTCTCCCCGCGGAACCTGCAAAATACGAAGAATTCCCTGAAGGTCTTGACGAACGACTGATTTCCGCTTTGTCCTGTCGAGGAATTTATCGATTGTATACACACCAGGCCGAAGCTGTAAAATCTGCATTTCGAGGAGAAAACCTGTGTATTGTAACCCCGACAGCCTCCGGAAAGACATTTTGCTACAATCTCCCCGTATTACAGTCCATACTCAAAAACCCTAATTCCCGTGCCTTATATATATTTCCGACCAAAGCCCTTTCTCAAGACCAGGTTCATGAATTAAAAGAACTAAATGATACATTAAATCTAGGTATTAAAACTTACACCTTCGATGGAGATACTCCGACTACTGCAAGACAAGCAATACGAAGTGCGGGTCAAATAGTTGTAACCAACCCCGATATGCTTCATACAGGAATACTCCCCCATCATACAATATGGATACACTTATTTGAAAATTTGAAATACATAGTCATTGATGAAATTCATTATTATCGAGGAGTTTTAGGAAGTCACTTAACGAATATATTAAGAAGATTAAAACGCATATCCGCATTTTACAATTCAAAACCCCAGTTTATTTGTTGTAGTGCGACTATTGCCAACCCAAAAGAACTGGCTGAAAAATTGATTGAAGCCCCTGTAACTTTAATTGACCGTAATGGAGCTCCTCGAAGTGAAAAACATTTCCTTTTCTATAATCCCCCTGTGATTGATACCGAATTAGGCATTCGCAAATCATCTACCAAAGAAGCCACGCGCATTGCATCTCAATTACTTTCCAAAGATATACAAACCATCCTATTTGCTCGTAGTAGGCTCCAAGTAGAAATTGTTACAACCTATCTCAAAGATATGGCTCGCCGTATGAACATCAGTGACCAGCGTGTTTGCGGGTATCGAGGGGGTTATCTTCCGACAGAACGAAGGGCTATTGAGGAAGGATTACGAAAAGGGGAAATCCTCTCTGTGGTAAGCACCAATGCATTGGAATTAGGAATTGACATAGGGTCCTTAGATGCCTGTATTATGGTAGGTTACTCCGGAAGTATATCCAGCACCTGGCAACAAGCAGGAAGAGCCGGTAGAAGACAGGGGACTTCGCTTGTTATTCTCGTCGCATCCAGTTCCCCTTTAGACCAGTTTATTATCAATCATCCAGAGTATTTCTTCGGACAAAACGCAGAAAGTGCTACTTTGGATCCCAACAATCTATATATTCTGACCAGTCATTTAAAATGTTCTGCATTTGAACTGCCCTTTGTTGAAGGTGAAGTTTTTGGTATCGATACACATTCTACCCGAACCATATTGGAGTTTCTTCAGGAACAGCGAATTCTACACAAAGTAAAAGAACAATGGCATTGGAGTGCCGAATCCTATCCCGCCCAAGACATTAGTCTCCGAACCGCAGCTCCCGGTAATGTCGTCATTCTGGACTCTCAAAACCACGGAAGGGTTATTGGAGAAGTGGATTATTTTTCTGCCCCGTCTGAAATCTATGAAAATGCCATTTATATGCACCAGAGCGAAACTTATACTATTGAACATCTCGATTTAGAAGACCGTAAGGCGTATGCCCGCTCTGTCGAAACAGATTACTACACCGATGCAGAGTTAAAAGTGGATTTGGGAGTAATCAATATTTGTGAAAAAAAAGAAGAACCTTTACATACCTGCGTATGGGGGGAAATAAAAGTTACATGGCTACCTACTATATACAAAAAAATTAAATTTGGTACACACGAAAATGTAGGCTGGGGAGAAATACACCTTCCCGAACAAACCATGCACACACTCGGATACTGGATGGAATTGTCCGAATCTCTTATACAAAAAGCAAAAATACCTGTAGAAAACTTAAGCGACGCATTGGTTTCATTCGTAAATGCCCTACGGCAGGTAGCACCCGTCCAGGTACTATGTGACCCATCGGACATCCGCGCTCATGCCATGTTAAAAGCCCCCCTATCTCAAAAACCCACACTTTTTTTATATGAACGCTACCCCGGTGGGGTAGGATTCAGTGAAAAAATCTTTCACCAACATTATGACTTAATCCAGGGAGGTCTGTCTCTTTTAGAAAACTGTCCCTGCAAAAATGGCTGTCCAAGTTGTGTTGGACCTGCTATTGAAGTGGGCCATTCAGGAAAACAGCAGGCCTTACAATTAGCGCGAGTTTTAGCACAAAGCAAAAAAGAATGGAATAAACTTTTAAATAATTCATTTTGAATATGGAAAAAGACATTTCTATAGATAAATTGGTGGAAAAATTGGGATTGATAAAAGCATCCCAACTGCCTCCCACAGAAGAAACAAACAAAGAAAAACTTTGCCAAAATACAGAAAATACAACCCCTCCAGAAAGTTCTGCATTAGAACCTTCCAAAACCAGCGAAACATCCTCATTACTCCAAAAATTACGGGAAAGATTAGGAATTTCCTCTAATAATTCACCTTCTTATGTATCTGAAAAACATCCTTTACAGACATCAAGTAAATTAACTGGAGGAGAAATTATCAGTTATGACACGAGCCTGTGCCTCCATTTTTCCAAAATATATCCCCATCCCTATTCCTATGGCGAGGTACTCCTTTCCGATGCACTGCTTTTTTCTACCCATGAAGCCAAAATTTCCTCTGCAGGAAATGAGATAGAGAAATTTGATCCTGAAAAAGCGTTGTTTATCGATACAGAAACAACCTCATGTTTTGGGGGAACAGGAACTGTTGCTTTTCTTGTCGGTATTGGTTATTTTGTTGGGAATGATTTTTATCTGGAACAATTTTTTATGAGAGATTATGATGATGAACCCGCTTTATTAAAGGCACTCGATGAACGAATCCAGAATGCGTCATTCTTTATTGGATATAATAGCAAATGTTTCGATTTTCCTCTCCTACGAAATCGCTATCGTATGAATCGTCTCCCCTTCCATGGGGAGACACTATCCCACTTTGACTTAATGCATGTAGCCCGAAGGTTCTGGAATCGCCGTTTAAGCGATTGCTCACTGAACACCATAGAACGATTTATTTTGAATACCCAAAGGCGGGGAGACATACCAGGAGCCCTCATTCCTCGTCTTTGGCTTAATTACATTGAAACAGGGAATTCCCACTACATACCCCGTATTTTAGAACATAACCGTCAGGACATTTTAGCATTAGCAGGACTTATGGCATGGATTGCACTACGCATTCAAATTCCAAAAGGACAGGGATTTGATGAAATTTTAGACCGTTGTGCTTTGGCACGATTGCAAATGAAATGTGGTCATTATTCCGATGCAATCGAAACACTTGAAGACTTATTACAACAAACCGATTATTACCCTATACGAACCGAATGCTGGAAAATGCTCTCCCAGGCCTATCGAAAAATGGACAGGATAGAAGAACGAGAACAGATTCTCCTTCTCTGGGCCCAAGAAGATAAAGAAACCACATTTCCACATATTGAATTAGCAAAATTTTATGAACATCAACAAAAACAATTCGAACAAGCCCTCTATTGGACAGAACAGGCTTTAAAAATTGAGCCTCAAAATACACAGATAATTAAAAGAAAAAAACGGCTTTTACAGAAAATGAAAAATACCCAATATTTGGAGTACCCCGACAATCCCTAATGTCATTTAAATAAATTCTACAAAATAGTAATACCAACATCCCATTATTATCTTATAAATTATATAAGAGAAAAAGAATATAATAAAACTTCTATCTATCCGCCTTATTTCCCATCATGTTCCATGGACAATCTACACAACGAGGATGAAGGGAACATCCTGTCTTATACCATTGAATCAATGCTTGCTGTTCGAAAAATTTAAGGGGGCGCCTTGGGAATAAAAACTCTGCATGAAAACGCATCTTTTTTAACAGCCAGTGATTACTTTCACCCGGCAATTGATAATAGACCTCCCATATACGCTCTTCCCTCTGCCCCCAAAGCCCTTCCTGAATACTGAACAGGAAAAAAGGCAGTAAGACATTCCCCAGAATAGAATATACTCGTTCTTTTCCTATAAGAATGTGAGGAACACGACTCCTCTTCATCTCCCATGTATTATAGTAGGACCAATAATAGTGATAAACACGAAAAAACTCTTCCCATATAAACCAGGAAGAATTCCCTTTGGTATTTCTTTCAAATATAGTATACAAATACTCAGACAAAGAATCCCCTGCTTTTGACAAAAGGCTTACCATACAGGCCATTCGCGAAGCCGGATTGGCATTAGGGTAAACAGAACCGACAGGAAAAAGATTATCTCCTTGAAGATTCCCTACTAAAGGATAATCACCCTTATATTCCTTCCGAATTTCATCCAACAACAGAGCATAAGGATTTTTCAATTCGACCCCTTTTTGTAGATATCCTGATGCATGCAAAAGAATCGATTCTAAAATCCTTGGGTCCTCTTTTAATATATCTCTCGCCTTAGAGTAGGGAATGTGTTGTGCTAATTTCATATATAGGGAAGCGTATTTCGTCCCCATACCTAAACTATAGAAGAGAAATTCATAAGCAAGTTCATCCAATGATACTTCATAAAACCGTTTTCGCATTTGCTCTATTCTATTTAATATCCTCTGCTGGGACAAAACCCAAACAAAAATTTCATAATCAAATTGGATATGCACAAGACAGGGTGGAATTTCAAAAAAGGAATTCTTATTGATTTGCGTTTTTTCTTCTATAATGCATTCCTGCCTATCTTCGGAAAATCTATTTAAAACCAGAGTAGGAATTATGTTTCCTTTCGAAGTGATAGCCCGAACAACATTTTTATCTCGGGACCATACAACATGTAATAGCACACGGTCGTACCGCGCATCTCTATTATGACCGTGATAATACCAATCCCCTCCCTTTTGATGAATTTCTATATCACCCCGAAAAGCTAACCCATTAATCTCAATAAGAGCATCTTTAAAATCCGGTCCCCCATATACATTGTGGTGTCCCGGTGACAGAATACGAACTCGATGTCCTTCTTCTGTTTGCCATTCATTATCAGATTTTATATATTTCAGCCACTCCCGTTGAATATCGTATTCCGTTTTATCCTCTCTAAAAACAATCCTCTGCGAGTCCACATTTGCTACATATATTCTACAGAGACCCGTTTCCATTCTCCTTCTATCCATTCTATTCGTTCGCACTGAATTCGTTCTGAAGTTATATCATACAAGAGATAATGGTGTATTTGATGTTCTATATTCAAACGGTTTTCCAACCGTGCTCCACCACCTGCGGTTATAGTATATCGTACCCCATCTATAATATTCGACACAAAACCATGAACATGCCCCATAAAAACTTCTGTAACCTTGTTTTCTCTCATTAGATTATAAAACTTCTGTGTATTTCGTCGTACTCCCCTTCCTTCTTCCGTTTTTACAAAAACAGGAAGATTCTCCGGAGGCTTATGCATAATAACATAACGGTATTTTATTCTGTCTGATTTCAGATGTTTTTCTAAAAAATTCAATTGTTCCCGGGTAAAAGACCAGAAAGAATTATTGTTGAAACCTATAAAACGTGCAGGACCAAAATCAAAACAAAACTGGTCTGTTCCATATATTTTCCGGAAAGCAGTATATTGACGATCCGGTCCTTCCTCATGGTTTCCGGGAACAGGGATTACAGGAATAGGATAGACTAATTCCGCCATCCGTAAATGATGGGCCAAATATTCTTCTACACGTCCTCTCCGGACAATATCCCCCGTCATCAAAACAAATGAAGGCTTCTCCTTTGCAATAGAAAGGATTATATCCCGTGCTACCCGATAATCCCCCCGTGTATCACCAAATATTGCAAACCGGAAATGTTCTTTTTTTACCAAAGATTCATCCGACAACTTCTTAATTAAACACGATATATTATGTCTTTGAGCAAACGGTTCTAACCTCTTCAAGTCCTCCTCTGTAAGGATTTCTCTCTTCCGACTCCATGGAAATCCTCTTTTAAAAAAATCATACCAATCTCTCAAAATATCCATTATTTACAACCCATGTAATGAATTCCAGCACAACTTCTCTATATTTATAAAAAAATACCTTCAAAATAGGAAAACAAATAACAAATTCTGCATCTCTGGTAAATAAAATTTCTTAACTTTTTAACATTCTAATACCGCACCTGTATCAGCACTGGTAACAAACTTTTGATACCTTTTTAACCACCCTGTAAGTTTACGGTCGGGAGGTAGAGGCCCTTGTGCCTTTCTTCGGTTTAACTCCTCTTCTTCCACTAATAAATTAATCTTTCTTGCAGGAATATCAATTTCAATCATATCACCGTTTTTAACTAAGGCGATAGGTCCACCAGCAGCCGCTTCCGGACTTACATGGCCCACGCAAGCGCCACGAGTTCCACCTGAAAAACGACCATCTGTAATCAAACTTACTGAATTTCCTAAACCTCTACCCATAATAGCAGATGTAGGAGCCAACATTTCCCGCATTCCCGGGCCGCCTTTAGGACCTTCATAACGAATTACAACTACATCTCCTGACTTCACCTTATCACTTAAAATACCCATCATGGCTTTTTCTTCACTTTCAAAAACTACAGCGGGACCTGTATGTTTTAAAATGGAAGGGTCTACTCCAGCTTGTTTTACAACAGACCCTTTCGGCGCTAAATTACCAAATAGAACAGCCAAGCCACCTGTGGGACTGTACGCATTCTCCAATGTCCGAATTACCTCCGTATCTTTAGACCGACAACCCATTATATTCTCACCCAGTGTTTTTAAGGTCACTGTCTTACAATTAAGGTGTAAAGTATCTTCTTTACGAGATAATTCACCCAGTATCGCAGATACTCCTCCGGCTCTATCTACATCCTCCATGTGATATTGTGAAGATGGAGAAACTTTACAGATATTTGGGACTCGGAGAGATACCTCGTTTATCCTTTCAAGAGGATAATCTATCTCTGCTTCATGGGCTACGGCCAATGTATGTAATACTGTATTGGTAGAACCTCCCATCGCCATATCTAAGGCAAATGCATTATCAATTGCTTCCTGCGTAATAATATCTCGCGGTTTGAGGTCTACTTCAACAAGTTTGATAATCTGTGCTCCGGCTTTGCGTACCAGTTCCCTCCTTTCCGGAGTATCTGCGAGTATGGAACCATTGCCAGGTAAAGCAATACCAATCGCTTCACAAAGACAATTCATTGAATTTGCCGTAAACATCCCTGAACAGGAACCACAACCGGGACATGCATTTCGTTCCAATTCTTCTAACTCTGCATCTGTTAATTTCCCCTGTTTATAAGTCCCAACACCTTCAAAAACACTTATTAGATCCACGATTTTACCATTATTTAGCCGTCCCGCTCGCATAGGTCCTCCTGAAACAAAAATCGTCGGGATGTTACAACGGACGGCCCCCATTAACATCCCCGGGACAATTTTGTCACAATTGGGAATACATACCAACCCATCAAAGGGATGTGCTTTTACCATAGTTTCCAGAGAATCCGCAATCAGTTCACGAGAAGGAAGACTATATTTCATTCCTCCATGTCCCATCGCAATTCCGTCATCTACACCGATAACATTAAATTCAAAGGGAATCCCTCCGGCCTCAGTGATTGCTTCTTTTACAATCTGCCCCAATATATTCAGATGGACATGCCCCGGGATAATCTCTACGAAACTATTACACACACCTATAAAAGGCTTGCTAAAATCCGAAGAGTCTTTTATTTTACCGGTTGCCCATAATAAAGAACGATGGGGAGCTCTTTCAAAACCTTTTTTAAAAATATCACTTCGCATGATTTTTTCCTTATCAAATAAAGTTTACAATAGAAGATAAAGAAATTTTATCATATATAAAATGTTAAAATAAAAGAGTTATAGAAAGAATAAGGATGATACTAACACCAACAAAAGACCTTCCTGAAAATTTTAATTTATTTTTAAAACATATCATTCAGGAATACTCCCATTACTTTGGAAAATATCTAGATGAATATCTACCCTTACTCAATCCAGAAACTTATCTCCAATTGTTAAAAAAAAACAATATAGAATGTCTTTTAGGTTCTTTTCCTGAAAAGAACCCTTCTGCTCTAATTATTTCTTCCTGTAATACTACCAATACCCGCCGTGAGATAATTCTACTGCAATATCTTAAAGGAAATAATCCTGAAGAATTCTACAGACTTATGGAGGGGCTTGTCCGATTCTGGAAAAGCCACCACATCCAAGAAATCATTTTTGACATCCCTACGATTCCAAATCTTCACCTACCTGAAATATTATGTCCCCTATCCTTCCAAATTGTCCCCCGTCTTATAATGGTTAAAGAGCAAGATAAGGACCACCTTACCAAAATAAAAGATAAGAATATCCATCCTCTGTCTTCAAACAATTTCTCATCCATCATCTCGTGTTTGCAATCTGCCTACGAACATATCCCATGGAAATATCTCCATCCTGAGATATATGACTCATATGATGCATATGAGTTTTTACAAAACCTGATCTATATCCAGAACAACACATCTTTTCCAACAGGTTTCCAATACAAACAAAAAGAGCAGAGTGTAGGAATCATCCTAGGAAATCTTACAGGAAATAAAAGCGCAACACTCTTTCATTTAGCAGTCCATCCTTCTTACCGGCGTCAAGGAATCGCTACAATTTTGCTTCAGAAATGGTGTCAGGTATTGTTTCATAGAGGAATTAAAAACATTTTTCTATGGACTCAATTTGGAAATCCTGCATTAAAACTTTACCTAAAACAAAACTTTCATCCTTTGTATACATATCCAGCATGTTATTATAGTCCACAAAAGGTTTTATCATGAATACATTTCTAAATAAAATAAAAAAAACCTACATACTACTTGCTCTTCTCCTATCACCCCTTCTCTTATGGATATTTTGGACATTTCTGTATCCCTTATTTTCAAGGGCTGTTATCTATCCCCGGTATATTCAGGACTCAACATCCGGCTACATTATCCTCCAGCCTTATAAAGCACAAAAATACATCCGGAAATTAGCACCAACTGCAACTCGATGGATAAAACAAATTCCACGATTTTCATCCCTTCAACCCGGCCCCATACGATTAGATTGGTTCCACAATCTCCCTCGAGAATTTTCACTTCTCTTCGATTATATTCCCGGAACAGGGTTCGAATCTCGACTTATTCTTCTTGAAAAAAGAAACAGCACAGCCTTTATTGAAGAACTCAACTCCTCCCGTTTTCTAAATGAGTTTTGCTTTATAGACTGGAGAAGTCCTCTATCTTCCAATGTGCAAAAAGACCTGTGGATAAATGAGGGTTTTGTTTATGGGAAGAAAACATGGCCAACAACAGGTATTCATAACTTTGTTTCTCCTCCAAAATTATTAAAAAACAAATATCTTCTTGAACTTCTCTGGATAAATCGAGAACAAAATGCAATCATCATCCTTGAAAACCTTGTCCGTTGTTTTCCTCGCTTGAATAACACATATCTATCTACATGGTATCGTGCATTAAACAATATAGAATGGATATATCTTCATGTAAACCTTGTTGAAGATAATCTTATAAGCGGAAGTCTTTTTATAACCCCCCTATCACTTGCTGAAACTACGGAGATAAAAGAAAGTGTTTTTACCTTAAAAGAATGGATACAATTGCAACTTCCTTCACCTATTCAATTGGAAATTAATGAAACATCCAATACAGAACATCTCCGTTGGGATGTTCGCTTTTATGATTTTGAAACACGCTTAAAGAGAGCCCTTGGAAATTTCTCTGACTGAAAGAAAGAAGTTGGAATGCCATCTATAACTTCTGTAAAATGTATATTCATTTCGAGTTAAATTTTCAACTTAGATACTTGAAATAAAGGGAAATATCTATGAGCCCACAATTTAAAAAAGGATGTTTAATTTCTATTCTTATTTTGATAGCCGTGCTTTTACTCATCGTAGGAATTATTACATGGCAAATTGCTAAAAGTTATGGTCTAACTCGTGCACCATATAGCCCCCTAACAGATAATTTTCCGAACTCTGCAACCTGTCAGATAATTCTTCATGTTCCCCCCGCACTACCTATTCTTGAACGAGTGCTTCCCTGGGAACAACTCAAAAAAAACACACCCATACCTATTCCTAAAACCACCATCCCCATGGCACTCCCTTACGAATTGGGATTCTGGGCTCGCACAGAATTTGCAAAAAATCAAGTATCGTTTACCCTGTCCATCAATGAAAAACGACTCGGCCCTATCGCTTATGAATGGCTTCAAAGTGCACAGCCATGGAAAGAACTCCATCAAATCGAATGGGACAAAAATGGACTGCAATTTCCCCAACGAGGTTATTTATCCTTATCAGGTTCTATCAAAATACCCGAGGGTGTAGAAGAACAGGTCTTGAAAGATTGGAAAGTTGAGAATAAAACAACAAAGAAATTGGATTCACAATCAAAACATCTTTGTGAAATACAACTGGATTTATCAAACGGGGATTTTCTTGTATGGACCGCATGTATTCTAAATGCCCAAGAAACCAATTGGCAAGACGAATTAAAGAATAACCAATTTGCAAAAATGATTTACGAAATTGCAAAAAAACTTCGCAAAATAAATATTACTATCGACCCAAAGACAATCCCTGACGAACTCGATACAAAGGTAATCATACAGGCAGAACCTGAGGCTCAGGCACAAATGGAGTTATTTATCGCAGGAATGGCTATTCCAATGATCCAGGACTACTTAAAAAGCCAATTTGGAATGATATTAGAAGGTAAATTGGTCTGGGATAAAAACCAGAATGCATTAGTCGGTAATTTGAATTTAAAAAACTTTGAGAACTTCCTAAGAACCCAACTCGCATCTCTTGTGAAATAAACTATTTATATCACTAATAAAAAAATAACTACTCGCTTTCTCGTTCCGTTTCTAGTAATATCCTGTGTAATTTTTAGCAAAAAATAATTAAAAATAATAATACTCTCATATATCTAAAGGTTTTCGACCATCCATAGCCTGCCTTAAAGTATAATCATCTGTTAATTCAAGTCCCGCACCCATAGGAACACCATGAGCAATTCTGGTAACATTTATCCCCAACGGTTTTAATTGATGTGCTATATATAATGCAGTCGCTTCCCCTTCACTTGTCGCACTTGTGGCAATAATAATTTCTTTGACCTTATTTGAAATTACCTTCTTAAATAATTGCGACAACCCTAATTCTTCTGGACCAATCCCATCCAACGGACTTAACAGTCCATTCAAAACATAGTATTTTCCACGATAGGCCCCTGAACGCTCAATGGCCATCACTCCCGAAGGCTTTTCAACAACACAAAGCAATTCACCATTTCTCTCCGATGATGCACATATAGCACATGGTTCTGTATCGCTAAAATCTTGACACTCCGGACAACGCCTTATTTTTTTTCTCATCTGGGAAACCGTTTCTACGAACTCTTTTACTTCATCTTCAGTGGAAGATAAAATATGTAGAGCATACCTTTCGGCCGTTTTTTTTCCCACCCCGGGTAATTTACGAAATGCATTAACTAAAGTCTCAAACAACTCATTATTATAAAGCATTGAAAAAAATAGCCATTAACCTTTATTTATTTTAATAAATTACTAACCCTGCTGTACTTCTGACAAAAGTTTCTTTCGAATTTCAAACCATTCCTGGTATTTTTCTTCACGAGTAATAATATCAATACGATCTAAGAAAATCATTCCTTGCAAATGGTCATATTCATGCTGAATAATCCGGGCTAAAAAATCTTCTGCTTCAAATTCTAATTTTTTCCCCCGTGGACTATATGCTTTAACTTTAATCCGTGAGGCACGAGGTACTACAGCATAAATTTTTGGTAAACTCAAACACCCTTCTTCTCCCTCAATGCGTTCGCCTTGCAAAATTAGAGTCGGATTAATGAGACACATAGGTTTGGTTTCTGGCTCGTGCACAACCATAATTTGTTTGGGAATTCCTACCTGCGGTCCAGCTAAACCGACTCCTTCATAGGCTATCATTGTCTCAAACATATCCTGAGCTAAATCCATCACATCGGATGTAATGCGGTCAAAAGGTTCCGCAACGGATGTTAATGGGTCATCCGGATACAAAACTAAATCTAAAATCGCCATCATCAAATCCTTCTATCTAATAATAATTGTTTATCTTAAAAACAGACCTTTTATAAACCGTAAAAAATTGCCCTATTATAGCACATTTATCTCATTAAGTCAATAACCACTTCTATAATTAATTTTATTCCAATTTTTCAAGTTTTTATATTGATATTTCCTGAATTTATTCACCTTTTAATTTCTTTAATAACGATTCTACCAATCGATAAGTTTCACCTTTTTTCTGCAATTCCTGTTCTACTCTCTCACAGGAATGCAAAACTGTTGTATGGTCTTTCCCTCCAAATAACTCCCCAATATAGCTCAGTGAAAGACTGGGAATTAATAACCGGCACAAATACATCCCTATTTGACGGGGTAATACATACTGTTTCTTCCTACATCTTCCCCTTAAATCAACTAAACGTACATCAAACACTTCAGCCACAGCCCGAAATATCGATTCGGGAGTAATACAGGGGACTTGATTTCGGTCTTCTATATCCCGAACAACCTGTTCCGCTTGCTCTAATGTTATAGAGCCATTTCCCCGAAGTTTCATCAAAGCAATAACCCCTGTTAAAGCCCCTTCCAACTGACGCACATTGGAAGTAACAGACTTTGCTATATATTCTAATATAACATCATCTAACTCATATCCTTTCTGCATCATCTTACTTTTTAAGATAGCAACCCGCGTCTCAAAATCAGGGGGTTGTATATCGGCTACCAATCCCCATTCGAACCGCGATACCAGTCGGCTTTCTACTCCTCGCATCTCTTTAGGACTTCTATCTGACGAAAGTACAATCTGTTTATGCTGGTCGAATAACTCATTAAAGGTATGGAAAAACTCAACCTGTGTGGCTTCTTTTTCAGCAATAAAATGAATATCATCAATAAGCAATATATCTACTTTGCGATATTTGCCCCGAAACCTTGACTGACTACCCTCAGATATACTCATAATTAATTCGTTTGTAAATTCTTCCGATGTGACATACATTACCTTTTTAGAACTATCTCTACGAAGCAATTGATGTCCAATCCCCTGCATCAGGTGGGTCTTCCCCAGACCTGTCATACCGTAAATAAACAGCGGGTTGTAATTTCTACCAGGACTCTCTGAAACAGCCTTTGCAGCCGCATACGCAAACTCATTTCCATGACCTACCACAAAATTTTCAAAAGTGTAATTTGGATTTAACCGCAATCCATTTTGTCCCGTACTTTGTATTGAACTATTTTTTCTTTCAATTTTCTCCACAGGTAACGCTTTCACAGATTTTACAACATCTTTTTCCGCTACAGTTTTTGAATTTTCCTCCGGCCGGATACAAAAATCAATCGGAACCTCCTTTTGAAATACTTGACGAACAGCATCGTCCAAAACGGCCCCATAGCGTTCCCTTAACCAGCAGAGAAAAAACTCATTAGGGACAGAAAGAACAATACGCTCTCCATCAAATCCACTAAACGAAACATGAGAAAACCAATGCTCACAAATATGAGGTTCTAATATACCTTCAAGATGGTCTAAAACCCGAATCCATAAAGATTCTTCTGTTTGAAAAGACATATCTTCTTTCCTTCTAAAATTTCTTAATTTATCTATTAAACTTTTTATTCTTCACAACAAATTTTTACATGATAAAAAAGTTCACCTACTCCTCCTGTTTCACCTGGCTCCACAATCCTTCTAAATACTCCAGTCTTTCTTCTGAACCCTCCGGAAGAACCGTAATCAAAGATTGAACTTTTTCCCACCGATTCCGAAATGTTTCATAAGAAATAAAAAGACACTCCATAGGGTCTAATCTAAGATATTGAGCCAGATGCAATGAAACCAAATATAAGTCACCTATTTCCTTTTTTAATTTCTCTACATCCTGAGTACATACCTCTCTCTCAATCTCTTCCAATTCTTCACGAATCTTATTTAAAATACCTGTAACATTATTCCATTCAAACCCAAAATCACTTGCCTCCTGCTGTATCTTTAGAGCACGACACAACAGTAAAGCAACAGAATTCATATCTTTTGTATCACTATAAAAATTCGTCAAAAAAAATCTTCCTTTCCTACAAAAATCTTCTTCTTCCTTTTCAAATATAATTCACTAACACAGGAGCTCCCCAGAGCCCGAAATTCTCAATAAAATTTATTCTTAACAAAAGATAAATATAGCATGTAAAAAAGCAAAATTCAAGAAACATTTTTTTTATTCTCTAAATCTTTATATTGCAATAATTTAAAAAACAAAAAGCCTCCGCATTTGGAAACATTTATACATAAATATATAACTATATAAATAAATATAAAAATATATTTATAAGTTAAATAATAGTTGTTTATATTGTTATAAATATAAACAAATATAAATAAATTTTTAATTGATGATTGCCTACCTCTCTCCACCTAAAGCAGATGCCCAATGAACATATGAAAAACCATACCGATTTCTTAAAACATCGATACTTCTTAAAACTCGATTCATTCTTTCCTCTCTTGATAAATAGAAAAGACTACTTTGTCTCACTGTCCATGTTAATTCCGAAAGCATAACTCCAACCAGACGCACCTGGTATCTTCGTTCTTTGGCTTTTTCTACTAAACTAAATAAAGCGGGAATAAAATTATTATCAAAAAAAGTAGGACGAGGAAAAGAATATGAAAATGTTTTTGTAATAAAATCTGCATAACGAACTTTAAAAACAATTCTTCGGGCTTCCATCTTCTTTTGTCTCAACTCATATGTACATGCTTCCATAAGTTTCACAACTAGTGGAACAATATCTCTCCAGTAAACCAGATCTTTATCAAAGGTAATTTCCCTCGAAATCACACGGGGTAAATCTGTATGAGTAAACCTCTCTACATCATAACCCCTTGACCACTGAAAAATATGAAAACCATAACTCTGTCCGAATATTTTTTCCAATTCCTCCAAAGAAAGTTGCCAGATTTGACCTATTGTATATACCCCCAAAAGATTAAAAATTTGTTCCGCTTTAGGTCCCACTCCTGGAATACTCCGAACAGGTAAAGGAGACAAAAAATCCAATTCTCTTCCGGATGGAACAGACAAATACCCATCAGGCTTTGCTTGCTTTACGGCCATTTTTGAAACAATATAAGTAGAAGCAATCCCAACCGTACATGGCAGTCCCATCTCTTTCCATAACATATTTTTCAATTTTATTGCCAGTTTATCCTCCGAGCCAAATAGATGAACAGAGCCTGTAATATCTAAGAATGATTCATCAATTGATGCAACCATCACTTCCGGGGAAAATTCCTCAAGCCGCCGAACCACTTGTTCTGAAACATGCACATACTTCTCATAATCTCCCGGAACCAAAACCACATGAGGACATTTCTTCCGGACCTCTCCCACAGGCATCCCAGCAGAAATACCATACGCTCTCGCTTCATAAGAAGAGGAAGATACAACGCCCCTCGGACTATTTACCTTTGTCACAACGACTAAAGGTCTTCCCCGAAATTCCACCTGCTCCGCCTGTTCTACGGAAGCAAAAAAGGCATCCATATCCACATGCAATATCCGTGATTTCATTCACATACTCCTTACTATATAGTGAATGTTTTTTCACTATATAATTATACCCTTTTATTCCCCATTTCTCAAATTTTCAAATAAACAAAAAAATGGCTTTCCGGAGGTTGAAAATGACCCTTCAGTTGCGATATTCTTTTCGCTACTTTATAAAAAAGGAATATATAAAAAAACAAAATAAAAATCAGGAAAGTGTTTTCTTCTATGCCAACAATTAAATACATTTGCCCTCAATGTGGAAAAAAATTTGTAGAATGGGGTGCCCAAAAATTTAACTTTAAATGTCCCAATTGTCATGATGTTCAATTAGAACGCATTGGCATAAGCAGTGACCAGATCACATCTGCTCCCAAAATACGAAGAAAACCACGACTTGTTGAAGATGAAGGGGACATTGAATTTCCCGAAGGTTATGCTCAGGATGAAGATATGGACGATTTCGGTGTTTCTGATATCCCCATTTTAGAAGATGAAGAACTACCTATTGAAGAGGAAGAACTACCTCCGGAAGAAATTCTTACGGAAGAGACCGAACCCATCGAAGAAGAATTAGACACCGAAGAACAATAGTATTTAAATAAATAGTACAAAATTCAGTCTTTTTTTACGCATTAAAGTTTTACAGAATTATTAGAACTTTGTCTTATTAATACAATCCCCCAAATACCATAACATTACCCACAGGTACTTACTTTATCCCCTCTAACAAAAATTTAACTACAAAATTTTAATAGAACAGAAACCGGTCTTTTCCAACAGCATTTATTCTTCCTGGCTTCCCTGAAGTTCTGTTTTCAAGTATAAAGTATGAGAGGGGTCTAACCGCACAGATTTCTTTCGTTTTACCCAACCCACAATCTGCACAGACAACCATTCCGCTCCATACTTGAAATCCAACCGTTCCCAAAATCTTACAATACCATACCAGAATAACAATACCAATAAAATAAAAGGTATAATGAACACGGGATTCTTAGGAAACTCTGCTGGTGAACCTATTATCCACATATAAATCCGACCTAAACTGACCGCCACAGGCCCTTCCAATAAAAATATTGTAAGGGCCACCATACTAATCCGACGGAGTACTGTCGTATGTCTCATCCACCATTCCCGCCTATCCACAGTTGTATACTCCATAACTCCAATCAAATATGCAACAAGGAGAAGCATCAGACCCATATCGAGTACCTGTATCTTTAAAGGAAGAGGGGATTGGGCAAATTCCACAGGCGCTAATCCATAAATCCAAATTAGTGCTCCTGCTAATATAACAAAAGAGATTCCCAGTCCAAATCCATAACTCCGTATCTTTGACAATTCGATCCTTTCAGACAGTGCTATTCCAAACACAGCCCCTAAATAACCGTAGGCCATATTGGGCAAAGAACCCAATAAAAATTTTAATAGCCATGCCAAACCCCATCGTTCTTCTTGTATTGCCTGATAAAAAATACCGTCCAATGCACGATGTATTGAAGGAGAAATAAACAACAATGTTAAAGCAATACCCGTCAACACACGAAAGGTGTACCTACGGTCAAACAATTCGCCCGTTTGCCATAGCGAATACAAAGTAATATGAAGGAAAAACAAACTTATTCCTATATTGCCCAATGCATCTGTATAAAAAAGAATATCTATCGAAAAATCAGGGAAATTTCCCTTCCATATAAGCCCCGTTATTAAGGTCTCATAAAAACGACCATTAAACGGCATGCGATGATGAAAAAAAATCATATTGATAAAGGAATAGCAAATAAGAAGAAAAGAATTCACCAACCCACCCAGAAGCAATCTATTTAATTCAGGTGTTATTCGACTTACATCTTTATATCTCAATAAATTTTGATGCATTGTATAGGCATGGGCCGTCCCGGATAACATGACAAAAATAGGAGCCCATGTAGCTAAAATAACTAATGGAGCAAAAACAACAAATATCCATGGATTTGCATTTTCAATCGATTGTGGATTGTTGTTATACACAACCGCATTAAACGCATGAAGCCATAAAATATAAACAATAAAAAAACCCCTTAAACAATCAACATACAACAATCTTCTTTTCACTTCTTTGTCCCTTTCTTCTTATATTAAACACCTATATAATTTACCCTTAAATACAATTAAACCACTACATCATTACAAATTATTTCCAACCATCTAGCCCCTGTATAAATAATTTAAGGATTTTTAATAATACGACTACAAAAAATGGAACAAAACATCATCCTAAAGTAGTTAGATTAAAAACTGTTTTTCACAACTACAAAAAACAAATCGAATTTAGAGAAAGGAAAGGAAAGGAAAGTCCTTTTGTGTTTTTCATCTATCTGAGCAATAAGATAACTCTACAAAAGATTCATATCGAGGGGAAAAATATAGGCATCTTAGTAACTAAAAAAAACCATTGATAGCTGCAAATATTACCAAAAATAAACCGATAAACCACATTATAATCGTAGTGGGTGTAATATAAAGATAATCGTCCCCATCACTTCCGGTCTGCTTAATAATTTCTTTCATATCAAACATAGGCAATTTCCTTTTTTCCACTATCAAACAAGGTAATAATACTATAATTATATATCCACTTACACTTAATTTCGTTCTATTGTTTTAGTAGCCACATCTCACAAATCCGGGATTGCTGTCTCCAATTCTTTTTTAAATCGTCCACTGGAAGTGTCCATTTCACAGTAATTTCTCTATCCTCAACACAATCCAAAGGGACAACATACTCTTTAAACTCACCCAATTCTATTCCCTTTTCGTCAAGGCTATCTAATTTCCTCTCATCAATTATAATATGTGGTTTTCCAAAACCTGTAATACGAAGTATATATTGAGATCCAGCCTCCAATCCTTGGTATAAAGCCTCGCCATGTTCTAATGAACTCAACCATGAAATTCGTTTTCTACTCTTACCATTATCAAACCACCATAAAGTAGGTTCTTGCCATGCCTCTTCCGCAGGATTTGTATAACGAATCTCACACCTTTTTATATGAGGTGATTTCGCTGTATTCCCAACATCATCATAAAAAGAACCATATCCAGGAGTCTCCCAAAAACCAATAGCCTTTAATCGATTTACCTTTTCTCCCTCCGAATTTAATTGTCGTATTTCATTAAACTGATCTTCTAACCACCAGCGGTTATTTAAAGGAATATCAATGTAATCTAACGAGGCTCCCCTTTCTCCTCCACTGGCTTTATACTTCTCTACACTCGATTGCAAGCCTATACTTTTAAATAATGCATCATATAAATCTATAATTTTTTCTTTCAAATCTATTCCAATAGGATCTGTTATTGTTCTATTCAAAATAACCATCGATTCCTGTATTGCTTTTTCGGTTCCTATTTTTTCTACATCGCGTAATATCTGATTTACCTCTTCTTCCAGATCTTGCTCATAAATCACCTTTCTCCGAATATAAGCATCATAATAAGCACGAACCAAACACATCTGCCATCTCCAATTGTCCCGCAACTCTGGGGCTTCTTGTTCTAACTCCTGCCATAACTTCAAAGTCCCTTCAATCGCCCCATTATCTACAATACTCCCACGCCAGTTGTTTTCCAACGCTAAAATTCCTTCCGCTGCCAATTCCGCAATATCCGTACTAAAAAATACATTAGAATATTCAATTAATACATCACGAACCTTCTGTTCAGGATTCCATCCCATTGCACTCCAAATCACTTTATTTATATCATCATGAACACCATCCGAATAAGTAATAAAACCATTACAGTAAGGTTGAAACCAATTATGAATATAGGCATACTGAATAGGTCGTGGATTAATTCCTTCCCTCCCAATCACAGACGAAAATGCAATATCCCACCAGGGCACAGGATACTGACAAAGTTTATTATGTGTTATATCCGGATACATTCGCAGTTTGTATTCCTCTGGTAAATTCTGTCGCAAATATGCTATAGGAGGACTGGAAGGACCTTCACAAAGCCCTCCCATCCATTCAGGTTTTTTATTCTTTAAATAATCAAAAACAAATTTCGCCTGTGTTGTTGAAAACCCTTGCAATGATAACCATATCTTCGCATCCGGATGTATGGGAATTAATAATTTTGACAAATCCTCCAAAAATGGCATAACCAATTCCGGTGAATTATCTCCCGGATCCCCTCCCGGGAAAAATACCCCCGTTAAAGCAGGACAATCTTTATATAATTCCTCGTGCCTTTTCAGCATATTCTCCCGTTTCTCCTTATCTTTCAAATCAAAATCTGCAGGTGTCCAAACCCAGTAATCCAACCCATACCTTTTACATATTTCACTTATAGCACGGTTCATTTCCTTCCGGGAAACAGGCATTAAAGATGCTTCTCGTTCATCTTGAAATGGAATGTTCTCAATACTATTAACACCAAAAAATGTCAATTCCCGTATATATTGTTCATATTGTTCCACAGTCCACGCATCATAAGAATTTGCCTTTGCTCGATACCCCAATTGATGCCCTCGTATAGGGGATACAGGAACTTCTATAATATCCAAAGGAGTTTTTATTTTCAGTGAATTCGGAGAATAAATCATCATTCGTAATAATTTCCCCACACCAAATAAAATTCCCCGCTTATCACATCCTATAATCCAAATTCTAAAATTCCCGTTTTGAACTTGTTCACTAAGGATAACGAAACCTTCGGGTTTAAGCCCATGCAATCTGTCTTTTGCAAAAGATTCTGAATATTCCTTAAAAACATCTGATTTCTTTAGAGAATTAATATCCGTCAATAATATACAGTCCGAATTGGGAAAAAGTCCCTGAGATTTTTCTAAAGTAACATGGGTTCGTTTCTCAACTTCCTCAAGAAGAACTCGAACCGCACTATTTAATACTTCATTTTTTTCATCTCCAATAAGGAAAATTTTAAAATCCTTCAATTCCCAAAAAGAATTATCCACTTCCGCATTGGCGATCAATCTGAGAAGCAGTAAAATACACAATAGGCATACTCTCAAAAGAAAATATCTTCCCATACAAGAGTCTCCATCTATATTTGTTGTTACTCTCAATAAGAGCATTTATCACATTTACTAAACATTTTGTTTCTTTGAAGTGTAAAAACAAAAGATACAACAAGTACAATACATACAAATGGAACGATACCTACACTTAATCCGTACGAGACATACAAATAAACTTTCTGTGTCTCTACCACATCCCGATAGTCCGACACCTGACACCAATACCAGCCCGAATCCTCAATAGACAAATCCTCCAAACTCAACTCCTGACCAATTACATTTGTAATTCTCAAAGGATTTAAACACAAGAAATCTTTACAATAATACCATTCATAAAAAACCTCTCCATATGAGCCTTCAACAGAAACAGAAAAAGTATGTGTTTCACCTACAACTTTATGAATATATGTATCCCCCTCTATCCATGCTCTAAAATTCATCTCTCCTTCTATATTCCCTTCACCTTCTATCGTCCCTTCATAATTACCTTCAAGAACACCTTCCATGATTCCCTCACCCTCTATTATTCCCTCTTCAACTCCCTCTGGAATACCTTCTACACTCCCTTCACCCTCTATCGTCCCCTCTTCAACTCCCTCTGGAATACCTTCCATTATACCTTCCACGAACCCTTCCCCTTCGGAAATTCCTTCTACACTTCCCTCTGAGACTCCCTCCATACTCCCTTCCCCTTCAAAATAACCCTCGCTTAACACAATAAAATATGCGACTATGTTCTTATTCTCTGTTACATTTATATCCACCCTGTTCGCCGACAATAAACCATCAGACCAACGATCAAACTGATACCCGCTATCAGGAACTGCTATCACCTCAGTTCCATTGTTCCCACGCATCACACTCTGTATCAAATTTCCAGAGATACGCCCCCCTATACCAGCCGTATAAACTAAGGTAAACACAGGAGGACGCTTTAACCTCGCAACTTTATAACTTATATTTCCGCCCGCCATATAAAAATCTCCGCATACACACAGATTCCCTTGCGTATCTAATATTAACCCCCTGATTTCTTTATTCGAACCACTTACTCCTGAGGTTACACTTCGCCAGTTATTAGAATACCACCATGCTAATCCATTAGAACTCACCCCTCCCCCCACATAAGAAAAATTACCTCCTATAAAAACAGATTGTGCCGTTTGCGGCACAATTGAAAAAATTATCCCATTCGCTCCCCCCATCAAAGAACTCCACGATGAACCATTCCAAATTGCAATATTATTTACATCAACTCCTCCCGCCCTGGTAAAATTCCCTCCAACATACAACTTTCCTGTTTCATCCACAGCCAGAGAATACACAGGTCCATTAGTACCACTGCCAAGAGAAGACCATTGTGTTCCATCCCATTTCGCTATATTAGAGGCAGAAAATGCCCCCGCATACTGAAACTGTCCTCCCACATAAATATTTCCAGCAGAATCTGATGTTAGAGATAAAACATAAGGAGAAAGACCTCCACTGACACCAGAATACGGTTCTACCCATTGGGAACCATTCCAATATGCGATCCGATTTATCGCTGTTGAACCCGATTGTGTAAATTTCCCTCCAACAAAGACAACCCCATCACTCCTCACAGTTACTGTATATACGACATCATTAAAGCCACTGCCCACAGCAGTCCAACTTGAACCATTCCACTTCGCAACTCGATTCAATTGTGTCATTCCCGAACGGGTAAAAGAACCCACAGCATAAATCGTCCCTACCGTTGTTATAGCCATTTTCTCTACCGCACCATTATCAAAACCACCCCCCATCGTCTGCCATTGCGTTCCGTTCCATCGGGCTACTCGTTTTATAGACACACCATTTATCGTGGTAAAAGAACCTCCACAATATAAATTGCCGCTATTATCAGCAACAATAGATGTTATAACCCCATCCGTCCAATTGGGACTTAATGATTCCCAATCTTCATCAAGATAATAGGGAACATCTTCCGAATACATTGGAAAAGAAAAGATAATAAGAAGAATAAAGGTATATACTCGCATAAAAAATAATCTCTCCATTTCTCTTTCCTTTCTATCCTGTTATATAGCCCACTTACATAAATAGATTTTTAACCAACTACTTTTTACTTGAAAACCTCTGAAGCAAGTTTAACATTTGCCTGTCAATCTTATGTCCTTCCCAATCTTCATATACGACATCACTCCTACCAGAATTAATTGGTCCAAAGGCACCCATAAAGTTCCACATAGACCATCCCCATCCCAGCTCTCCAAACAAATCCAGGGTATCCTCCAACCATAGCATTACCGCTCTATGAGGAGTTTGATTAAATGCTCCAAATTCACCAACAAAAACAGGGACCCCTCTATCTTCAAGGTTCTTCCATGGTTTTATAATTCTCTCTCGAATACCTTCTTTATTCCACATAAATTCCCCCTCCTTATAAGGATAATCAGGAACAGGAACATTTTCCCATTTGCCAGCCCATGATGCTTTATAATGGGTAATTGGAAAAGGTTGGTACATATGCAAGTTAGCAACAATTCCTAAATCAGAAAGTTCAATAGGAGGCAAAGCCCCCCAAAATCTTCCATCACAATGAACCGTCCTTTTTTCATCTATGCTCCGAATAGCATCTAATAACTTACCTATAACTGTCTTATGTTTTTCTGCAGATATAGTTCCCGGCTCATTTAACAAATTAAAACTCAATTTTGTTGGGGAAACGTTTTTATATCGTTTAGTGAATATTTGCCAATGGTAACCACAAATTTTTTGTGCCTCTTCCTCTTCCCATAAATTCATTGGTTCCTCCGGTTTTGCTACTGTCCACCCGGGTGCACGATGAAAATTCAAACAAACATGTGTACCATACTTTTCTCCAAATTCTATGGCTTTATCTATCTCTTTTAAATCTTCTTCTCGTACCTGATATAGAGACTTCTCATCGGTCCAGCAACGATAATCCATTGGCAATCGTACAAAATTAAATCCTAAGCGATGAATAAGGGCAAATTCCTCCTCTTCGAATGGCTTTTTCCCATGAACCATAAAGTAATTTAGCAAATTAAAACCAAAAAACCTCCTCCAAATATTATTTTCTTTTGTACTATTTGCATCTGATTGCTCGTTTATCTTTTCTCCCTCTTGAATTCCCGCTTCTCCTGAAGAAACTGATTCTATTCCTTTAAACAATGGAATTGCTGTACATAACCGTTGCAGAAAAACTCTTCTTTTCATAAAAAATCTCTTTTAAAAAATGGCACATCGTGGAATTTACACAATGTGCCAAATATAAGATTTTCAAAAAAAAAATTAATCAACAGGTTCTTTACCTGTTAAAGCAGAAAAGAAATCTGTTATAACTTTACTGACAAAACCAGCCAGATAATTAACTACTTTTACAATTATCTCTTTTAAGATTAAATTGAAATCCATTATTTTACTCTCCTTCTGTTAGTGGTTTAGGATGTTGTTGCACCGAACAGTGATAACAACTGACCAATGAGCCATTCGGCAAAAAACTTGACGAACACACTTACAATAATGTTTAAGATGTCTGCTAATATCATTTTTAACTCCTTTAATGTTAATTTGTTTAGGTATAATATAACCCCTCCCATCGGAGTTATATACTTTCTCTAATGTTACCAGTAAAAACACCAATTGTTACTAATTATACTTAAATATTACTTAAATCTCAAATAATATGTTTAAATTAAAATTCAAAAAATATAATATTTTCAACTTTCTATTTTCGTTTATTAAATTGTATAAAAACTAATATTCAACAAACAAAAATTATGCCAACATCTATTTTTACGATAATATAATCATAAACAGTGAATTATAACAACAAATTAAAAAAGAAAGAACACAATTAACTTTCATTTTTGTAAGTAGTAAAAAACAAAAATAACATCCTTGTAGGAACTCTTAAAAACATATCAAAATATTTTTAATACTTTCTCTAATTAAAAAAACCCAACCAACATTCATATAGTTTAATAATAAAAATTTTTGTTATTATAAGTTTATTCAAAAGTATATGTTTTGGATTAAACATGAACTTTGTAGAGGATAAAAAATGTTAAAAACAAAACTTGTAATCGCTTTAGGACTAATCCTTTTGTGGAAATGTACAGCAGAGGAACCTGTTCAAACTATTCAATACGAGTTTATTAATCTACAGACTCAACCTTTTTCTATCTATTATCTATACATCTGCCGGAATTGCATTCAAAAACCCTATTTGGGAGATTGATTTTACGAAAGGTTTTTCCGCTAGTTTTAACCATCCCTCTTTATCTATATACGGGACCCCTAAAAAATTCATTTTAAAACTCTGGGCAAGTTCTGCAGGAAGTGAACTGGAAATCCTACTGGTGTCTCATTTCCAATACTTCCAGAGAAAAGTTTGCATCTTGCAGTACGGAGAACAAACTATCGAATTTAATGCCCCTCCGGAAAACTGGGAATTCCACTCTGGTGAAAATGATGGAAAGGTAAGGACACCACTAAGATTCGGGCAACTTCAAATAAAAAAGGCTCAATGTCCAAGCGACATTTTGCAATTACAAATTCAGTCCTTTATCTGTGAAACCGATATCCCATCCCATCAGGAGTGTATCCTCGTTTCTAAAACCTATAAAAACACTGTAGAAAAACTTTTTTCTTCTTGCTCCTTTACAAACTTACTGAACAAAGAAGTCTCCGGAGAACTATCCATTCAATTAAAAGATTGGGAACAAAAAACATTAAGTTCTTCTTCCCAAAAATTAACCATCCCCCCATCGGCACAAAGTGTCTATTTAGAAATTCCGATACAAATGCCTGAAGATAAAAATTTCATTGAAGTTTATTGGACTTTTAAAAGAAACGATGGAAAAACATTTTCTGCAGTTTCCACCTATTCTAAAGAAATTGATGTCCCATTAGACTCCACATTAAAGCCCAATTCTCCATGGGGCATGGGTTTATACTTGTATCGCTATGGTTCCGACCAACAAAATAGAGAAAAAGCTGCCGAACTTGCATCCAAAGCCGGAATTAAATGGACACGGGAAGAATTTAATTGGGAACATATTGAACCAGAACCCGGAAAATTTAATTTCGAATACTACGACCTTATTGTAAACACAGCCAACAAATATGGTATCAGCGTATATGGATTATTGTGTTATTGGACCTCATGGACCGAACCTTATACCCTGAAAGGGATTGAAGATTTCGTCCGATTCACAGAAGTTACTGTAAATCATTTTAAAGACCGAGTTAAATTTTGGGAGATTTATAATGAACCGAATATCTTTTTCTGGCAAGGCCCTGAAGAACTATATCCCGAGTTAGTAAAAAAATGTTATGAGGCCATCAAAAGAGCCGATCCAGATGCAAAAGTATTGGCCATTTCTACCTCAGGAATTGATAACGATTTCATCGACTTTTGTCTAAAAGCAAACACACCCTTTGATATTCTTACGATCCATCCTTACCGAAGAAATTTAGATGAAGTAAAATTCATCAGTGAACTAAAAAAAACTGCTCAACAGGTCCAAAACCGTCCCGTATGGATTACAGAAATGGGATGGAGTACCCATCTATGGAAAGATGTGACCACAGAACGAGACCAGGCATTACTATTTGCAAGATGTTACCTATCTGCTATCGCTTCGGGCGATGTACAGAATATAAGTTGGTATGACTTCCGCAACGATGGGGATGACCTTTTTTATTTTGAATCTAATTTCGGAGTTATTCGACAGGACTTCTCACAGAAACCTGCATTAAGAGCATGTGCTAATATTTGTAGAAATTTAGCAGATAAAAATATCCAAATACGAACAGACTTTGGAGAAAACATCATAGCCTTTCAACAGGGGAATACCCTTACTCTCTGGTCAGCCAAAGAAGATAAATGTTTGAAGGTTCACGTTACAGAATTACCTGTCAAAATTCAAAATCTCATGGGTGAGATTGTGTTAGAAAATAGTAAAAACAAATATTTAAATCTCCCATTAAAAAAAGGTTATCCTCTTTTTATAACACAAGGACAGATTAAAAGGATAAAATAAACTAAAACTTTGCTTTTCTTAATCTTTCTAATTCTGCATCGATGCTTTGTATTACAGGAAAACGAAAGCCTGTTTTCGGGTCAAAATCAGGTTCTAAAACCTTTAATGATACCGGATGTTGATCTCGTTTCCATTGATTTGCAACAAATCTCTTTGCGAAATTCTCTGTCCAAACTTTAAGTTGCTTCGGAGAAAACTCAGGAAACCTTAAACATAAAATTTTCCAGCAATCAACAAGGGAAAGTCGCTGTCGGGCAAACAAATAAATAAGTTCATCTAAAACCTTATATGGCATAAGGTCTCCTTCATCTGTTTGATTCGGTGCTAATTCTGCCGTAGGTGGTATCTTTAATATCATATCCAATGCACGAATTCCCCGTGTTTCTGCAAGGTATTCCAGCAATGCTGAAATAACTGTTTTCGGAACATTTGCTATCGGAGAAAAACCTCCTTCATTATCACCACCTGTTGTGGTATATCCCACTGCTGATTCACTCAAATTTGAAGTAACTAATAAAAGCCCATTTACATTATTAGCCCAATTCAACATCATCGCCCCACGAACTCGCGCCTGTAAATTCTGTCGTGTAATTCCCTTTACTTTCTCCTTACCCCCCACAATCTCAATAGCCTTTTTATATGCAATCTCCGCTTCTTCATGAATACTTACCACCTGAAATGGCACATCCAGTTCCTTGGTCAATAACTCGGCCGCTTTCCTTGTCTCCGAACTACTATAGTCTTTATGAGGTAAATAAATACATGCAACTCTTTCTTTATATTTATCTGAGTACTTCCCTTCCTTTAATTTTTTTGCTGCCTCTACTGCAAGTAACAAACTCAGTGCGCTATCCCTTCCCCCGGATAACGCTACCAAAAATTTATCAAAGGACCCCACTTTCTCAAAATAATCACGGAGTCCTAACGATAATGCAGAAAAAAGTTGTTCAAAATAATTATTCTCTATCTGATTTTCTTCTATTATTTTTTTATCGGGTATATAAAAACTTCGTGGCAATGTATCTACCCATTCTTTTAACAAAGCAGGCTTAAACTGCGGAAACTCCACAACCACTCGCTTTTTTACTTCTCCCCGTTCTGATTGTAATGCCTCGGCCTTCCATGTAGAATTTTCCTTCCGTATTCTTGTTACTTCATCCAAATTTACTACTGTTGTCGTAAGTGTCCATCGTTTGTTTGAAAGGATAGGGCCGCTAACAACCAAACCTTCCGGCGTGGCAATAATCCCTCCCCCATCAAAAATAAGACGGCTATTATCACAGCCTAATAAATTCGAATAGATATATACAACCTTTATTCGCATAGCATTAGTTAATACCAATTGTTTTCGCAATTGATTCTTAAGCGGGCTAAACGGAGAAGCGCTTAAATTACAAATTATTTCCGCCCCATGGATTGCACGGTCTGCCGAGGGAGAATGAGAAGACCATATATCCTCACAAATTTCAGCAGAAACCAATCCATAAGGTAACTCAAATATAATGTCCCCTGCAGGTATCCCATGAACCTCTGTAGTTCCCCCTTCCCAGGAAGACCAATATCTACCCTCATAAAAGACCTGATATGTCGGTAAGTACTTTTTCAATATTAAACCATGTATCTTTCGATCGCAAACAAAAGCAGTCGCATTAAATAAATAAGACTCTTTTTGCACGGGAAGCCCAACAAATACCCCTATCCCTTCTGTATGCTCCGCAATTCGAAGCAACGACGACCAACTATGTTCTACTATATCACTCCAAAACAAACGGTCTTCTAAACTATAACCGCTTATTGCCAGCTCAGGTGTTACTAACAAATGCACATTTTCTTTCTTTGCCGTTTCAATTACCTCACAAAGATTTTCAGTATTTCGTTTGAAATCACCAACCTTTACCGAAACTGCCGATGTTCCAACTTTAACAAGTCTCATTCTTTATCTCCTATTGAAAAACAATTCCTGCTTCTGGATTTTGCCATATCTGATTCTTTAAATCTCCCAGACGAGGCGATAGAAATACACGATATACTTCTGGATTACGAAGCCGTTTATACTCTTCTGATAAAGCATATACCTGTTTGCGAACCCGCTCACGAATATTCTGTACAGACTCCAAAGGTATTGAAATCTCTCCTTCCCAAAAAACTTCTTTTAATAAAGGTTCTGCAAAACTAGCCCCTTCCAACTTCTGTGGAATATGGGGAAACAGTCGTGAACGGGTTTGTATAGAACCATTCTCTACATACCCCTCTCCTTCGAGATACATAACATCCCCCAATAGATTCCCATCATCTGTATAGTATCGAACGGGAATTTTTCTTCCCGGATCCGTACTCTTCTCTATATTCCCGGTAATCTTTATTCGCGATTCCCATACTCCATCCCGATACACGGCTACCAGTTTATAAACGCCACTCAAGGCAGGACAATCATAGGAAGTTATCAAATGTGTCCCTACTCCCCACGCATTAATCTTGGCTCCCTGCCTTCTCAAATCTGCAATCAAATCCTCGTTCAAATCATTTGACCCTATTATCATGGGATTTTCAAAACCGGCCTCTGTCATCATTCGATATGCCACCTTACTAATACGAGCCAGGTCACCCGAATCAATACGAATCGCTGGCTTTACATCAATTCCTTGTTCCCTCATCTCTTTGAACACTTGGACCGCATTGGGGATCCCACTTTTTATCGGGTCATAGGTATCTACTAACAAGACACAACGATTGGGATATAGCCTTGCAAAAGCACGGAATGCTTCTAACTCACTCTGATAACTCATCACCCAACTATGGGCATGAGTCCCTGTAACCGGAATACCATATATTTTACCTGCCATCACATTTGATGTAGCTACACAACCCCCAATATACGCAGCACGAGATGCACTGGTTCCTCCATCCGGTCCATGTGCTCTACGAAGTCCAAATTCGATTACAGGGTCGGGTTCCGCAGATAAACATACTCTCGCTGATTTACTTGCTATCAGCGTTTGATAATTCAAAATATTAAGCAATGCAGTCTCTACCAGTTGGGCTTCCAACAGAGGTCCTTCTATCTGCACTACCGGTTCAAAAGGAAAAATTAAAGTACCTTCCGGAACTGCCTTCACTCTTAAATGTATTTTAAAATTACGAAGAAATGTCAAAAAATCTTCATCAAAAATTTTCAAACTTTTTAAGTATTCAATATCGTCCTCTGTAAAATGCAAATTTTTTAAATAAAGTAGAAAAGATTCCAGACCTGCAAAGATGGCAAAACCGGAATGGGGTGGTAAACTACGAAAAAAATAATCGAAAGTAACAGGGATATTGCCCCGTCCTTCCTTGAAATACCCTGCCATCATTGTCAACTGATATAAATCAGTCAACAAAGCTAGATTTCTTCTTTCAAACCAGGGTGCCAATTCAAAATGTTGCATATAAACTCCTATAAAAACTAATTCTAACCTAAATATGTTTTTCCAACCATTCTATTGCACAATCTATTATCTCTGAATGGTCAAACGCCAAATCAGGTAGATTATCTAATGAGAACCATTGTACTTCCTTTGCGTCATCATTTGCACGGACTTCTACATTTATATCATTCAATATCCCCACAAACGCTACACCTATTGTTCTCCCTCGTGGATCCCTATATGGATTACTAAAAGCCTTTAATTGCTGTAATTTGACACCTCTCAATAAAGTCTCCTCAAAGAGTTCTCTTTCCACCGCGTGTTCTAATGTTTCCTCTTCGTCAATAAAACCACCCGGTAAAGCCCAATATCCTTCAAAAGGTGCATTCATTCGTTTAATCAATAAAACTTCCCAATCTCCACCTATTCTTCTAAAAACAACTGCATCTACCGTTACAGCAGGTCGGGGATATTCATATATATATGGACCCTTATGTTTCATACTTCTTCTCCTATAACAGACAAATCCATTCTCGTTCTATGTTATACTATTAAGCAATTTTCACAAATCTCGTCCGTAAACATCTAATTTTCAATCAAAGGAAGTTTTCATGACATCTTCTATCTTAAAACGAACCTTAAAATGGACATTATATAGTATATCAATCCTAATCCTCTTGATTTTAATCGCTTTTCTCTTTCTTTTCCGTCACGCAATTTACAATCGTTATGTCGAATTCCCACGCGAACAAAAGGCATGGGAGGAATTACGAAAACAATACCAACCACCTATTTACGATGATGGGTGGAACGATTACGCCGGTGTATGCCATAGCCATTCTGAATTATCCCATGATAGTCAAGTCCCTTTTGAAGAAATCTTGAGGGCATTAAAACAAGAAAAACGCCAATTTATTTGTATGTCCGACCATTGTGATGAAGGAAAAGCAGATTACTCAAAACAATGGCGAGGAGAACACGATGGCGTCATTTTTATCCCCGGGTATGAAATGAACTACGGCTTTATGCCATGGGGACTACCTCCAGATACCGTTCTCGACTGTAATAAAGACCCCGAAACTCTCGCAAAAGAAATTCAGAGAAAAGGAGGCCTCCTTTTCTTCGCTCACTCAGAAGAACCAAGGGAATGGCAATTACCAGAACTTGTGGGAATGGAAATCTATAACATACATACAAACTTCAAAAGTTTGGACAAAAAATATTTAATCTATAGGCTTGTGCCAGATATTTTACTTAACATTAACAAATATCATGAACAATTATTAAGAAGTATCTTCAGTCCTTTAACAGATGTTATAAAAAGATGGGATGAAATGAACATAAGCAGGAAAATAGTAGGAATTTCTGCAAACGATTGTCACCAAAACACAGGTTTCATTGGGAAAATTACACCACAGGGGACTCTATATGTGGAAGACACCAGTCCTAAAAAAATGGGGGAATATAAACTAAACATCTTTACCCGTCTTCTACTGCGTATTCTTTTCGGCAAATTAGAACCCGGAAAAACATTGTTCCATCTACAATTAGATCCATATCCCCTCATGGTTCGTTATGTCTCTACACATGTTCTTACCCATGAACTATCCGAACAATCCATTCTGGAAGCCTTAAAAGAAGGTCGGGTTTTTGTCGGCTTCGAGATGCTTGCAGAAACAACAGGTTTTGTATTCTTCGCTGAAGATGGAAATACGAAAGCGGTCAGTGGAGAAAAAATCCCGTTAACCTCTAATTTATCATTAAAAATGGCTTCCCCTTATCCCTGTAAATTTATCATTTATCGCCATGGTATCGCTATACAGGAACATGAGGGTAGAGATTTTGAATGGAAACCCACAGAGAATGGAAAATACCGGGTAGAAGCACAGTTATACCTGAATAAAAAATGGGTTCCCTGGGTCTACACAAACCCTATAGAAATCTATTAAATAAACTAACATATAAAATGAAAGCCCACTCAAAAATGAGTGGGCTTTCTTATTACTATCTTGTATATTATTTTTTTACAATTACAAAGCAATTCCTCTTAAAGCATTTATATTCTTTGCCACCTGTTCCCAATTTACAACATTCCACCATGCTTTAACATACTCGCCCCGATTATTCTGATACTTTAGGTAATATGCATGTTCCCATACATCAATGCCTAACACCGGGAATACGCCCCATGGTGATAACTTATGTTGATTTTCTGCCTGGAGAACAATTAACTTACTATCTGCTGGGCGATAATGCAACAAAGCCCATCCCCCTCCTTCTACTGCATTGGCTGCTGAAGAAAAATGATTCTGAAATGAATCAAAAGAACTAAAATCCCTTTCAATCAATTCCAGCAATTCACCTGTAGGTTTTCCACCACCTCCGTTACTGGGGGGTGCCATTATTTTCCAGAACATACTATGTAAAAAATGTCCCCCTCCATGAAAAGCCGCCTGTTTTGACCAGTGTTGAACCAAAGTAAAATCATTTTTGGCTCTCGCTTCCTCAAGAGCCTTCTCCGCTGTGTTCAAGCCTTTAACATACGCCGCATGATGCTTGGAGTGATGCAGTTCCATAGTCCTCGCATCAATATAAGGTTCCAAGGCGTCATACGCATAAGGTAATTCTGGAAGTTTATGTTCAGAATTTCCACTGCCCGGCTGTGCAAATACAGGTGCACCAATAATTGAACTTGCAGTAATTAGGGAACTACTTGCTAATAAAAATTCTCTTCTTGAAGTACTCATAATTGTTTCCCTTTCTTATATGTGATTTGAATCATTTTTAAATTTGTCATTGATAACAATCCCAACCCTCCTGATATTCCATAAAAAACACATTAGTTTTCGATTTGACATTAATATATATTTTAGATATAATATATCTGTTATATATTAATTTTTAAAACATAACTAAGGAGATAAAATATGACAAACATGTTTTGCGACCAATGTGAACAAACCTTAAACGGGACCGGTTGTACCCAAAAAGGTGTTTGTGGAAAAGATGCAGATATGGAATCCTTACAAAAAACCTTGCTTTATGGGTTAAAGGGAATGTCTGCATACAAACATCATGCTCGTCGTTTGGGAAAAACAGATCCCGAAATAGAAGAATTCATTGAACGCGCTTTATTTGCAACCATGACCAATGTTAACTTTGACATGGCCCACCTGTTAGAACTTGTTCTTGAATGTGGACGGATGAATTTAAAAACTATGGAACTGCTCAACAATGCTCATGTTGAGACATTCGGAAACCCATCACCTGTAAAGGTAAAAGAAGGTATTCAAGAAGGACCCGGAATTTTAATTACAGGACACGATTTATTGGACCTGAAACAATTACTGGAACAAACAAAGGACACCGGAATTAAAATTTACACACATGGGGAAATGTTACCAGCCCACATGTATCCTAAACTAAGAGAATATCCTCATTTAGTAGGACATTATGGAGGAGCATGGCAACTTCAGAGAAAAGAATTCGAAAAATTTGGGGGACCTATTGTAGTTACTACGAATTGCGTCCTTATCCCCGCAAATCATAATACCTATCTTGACCGACTTTTTACTCTCCATTGCACGGGCGTCCCAGGTGCCCCACGCTTAAAAGATGGAGACTTCTCACCTGTCATTAAAAAAGCCCTTGAAATAGGTTCTCTACAACCCACAGAAATAAAAGAAAGTACGCTTGGTTTTCACTGGACCTATATACTTTCCGTTGCCGATAAATTAATCGATTTAATAAAAACAGGCCAAATTAAACATATATTTCTTATCGGCGGTTGTGATGGGGCCGAACCCGGCCGGAACTATTTTGCCGACTTTGCACAAAATACACCCAAAGAATCTCTCATCCTTACCTTAGGTTGTGGGAAATATCGTATTCGTGACCTTGACTATGGAGAGATAGAAGGGATTCCCCGTCTATTAGACATGGGCCAGTGTAATGATTCCTATGGTGCCATCCAGGTAGCCCTTGTTCTGGCAAAAGTTTTCAATTGTGGTGTAAATGATTTACCTCTAACTCTCGTTGTTAGTTGGTTCGAACAGAAAGCGGTCGCCGTTCTATTAACCTTACTATCATTAGGCGTAAAAGGCATTCGATTGGGACCGGCCCTCCCTGCATTTATAACACCAAATGTCTTAAAAATTTTACAAGACAATTATAACCTAAAGCCTATAGGGACAAACGCTCACGAAGATGTAAAACAAATCCTTCAGATTGTATCATAAATAAAAAAAGGGAACAGGTATACAAATACCTGTTCCCGCAATATAACACGGCAGGATTGCAATATGTTTAGTAATACAACCATTACAGCAATTCAGGCGATAACTTATATAGCCCTCCAAAATAAAAAAAAACCTATTTCCCATATCGAACTCACCAACCACATTCACATTTCTACTTCCTACCTTTCCAAAATCATGACTCTCTTAACCAAAGCCCGACTTCTCAATGCTCATAAAGGACCTTCCGGAGGATTTACTTTAAACATGCCCCCTGACCAAATCACTCTTCTTGAAATTGTAGAAGCGTGCGAAGGGAAAATTTTAGGAGATTATTGTAAAGATACAGATGACATTGACTGCGTATGTGCTTTTCATAAAGCCATGTATGAAGTCCGTATAGTCCTCACTTCCACCCTCCGAAAATGGACTTTAGATAAAATTATTCAGAAACCCTTACCTGATGATAATCTCCTACCCTTTGTTAATTGCAAGATGAAAACAGTCTGTACTCCCTCATACACAGGAAACAAATCACATATATCAACGAAACCTGAACATAAAACAAAAAAACATAACATAAACAAAAGTAAATCTTTAAAAAATACTTAAAATATCTGTATAATGGGGGTTCAAATTATTACACAGTTTTTCTGTTTAAATTAACAAGTATCGTGAAAAAGAAAAAATTAGAAAAAAGCAAACGATCACAATCCCGCATCAAAAACTGGGAAAGCCGGTATGATGAGGCTTTCTCAAAAGATTCTTTTCGTCTAAGACGAGCAGAAGTCCATCTGCCAGATAATTTATCCGATACAAAATTGCCCGAAATATTTGAACCCAACGCAACTGTAGTTTCTCACAGCAAAAAATGGGCTTTCGTCATTCTCGACAGTTCAACTGACACAAAAGAAATACAGTGCAAAATCGACGAACGACTGCGAGAAAAAGACTCCAGCCTTATTGTCCCCGGAGACCGTGTTTTTCTTGATTATGAAGAAGGTGGAGAACCTATAATTCGTGGAATTACACCAAGAAAATCAAAATTAAGCCGACTTTCTGTAGACCGAGAAGGACCTCCCGAACAAGTTATTTCTGCCAATGTCGATATTTTATTCATTGTAGCCTCTGTTAAACAACCTTCTTTTAAACCCGGACTTATAGACAGATTTCTTATAATTGCTGAAAATGGAAAGGTAGAACCTGTAATTGTTCTAAACAAAATAGACCTTAATAAAACACTCCCAGAAGAAATCAACATTTATAAAAACCTTGGATTGAAAATAATTCTAACCAGTTGCGTTACCAAACAAGGAATTGGGGAAATTATAAATCTATTAGAAAACAAAGTCGGTGTTTTAGCAGGACATAGTGGCGTAGGGAAAACTTCCCTCCTCAAATGCATCTGCCCTGATATTGATGCAATAACACTTGAAGTTAGCCAGAAAACAGAAAAAGGGAAACATGCCACTACAAACACACACCTTTACTGTCTTCCTAATGGTGGAAAATTAATAGATACTCCCGGTATTCGTTCCCTCGGTTTTTGGGACATAGATCCTCGCTCCCTCGATTATTATTTTCCCGAAATATCAAAGTTCTCTGCTATGTGCCGTTTTAATGACTGTTCCCATATACACGAACCCAACTGTGCTGTTCGTGATGCGGTAAAAAGAGGCGACATCCCTCTTGTCCGTTACGAATCCTACTTACGAATTCGGAAAAGTATTGAACAAGACGGCATCACTCCGGGCAGATTTAAAAAAGAGAATATCCTTCCTAAAGACCTTTCACACTTCCATAAGAGAAACCATTTCAAGTAATTTTTTGTCTTTATAAAAACCTACTTAACAAAGTTAATTAAACCTTTGAATAGGAGACTTTTTATGAAAAAAGCCAGAATACTTATTATCTCGCTTCTCTTGCTTACAAACTTTACTCTAACATTATCCTCATCCCATGCTGATTTAAAAGGTTATGTGAGCAAACCTGACCCAACATATTCATACGAACTTGTTGACACAAAAGAATTTCAAGGTTGCAAAGTAAAAATAATCCAACTCACATCACAGACATGGCAAAACATTGTCTGGACACACTGGCTCGTTTTATTGTGTCCGCCTGAAGTAAAAGATTCAGACATAGCGATGCTCATCATTAGTGGAGGGTCAAACCGACAAAAAGAACCCAACCTAAATTCTTTAGAATTAAAAATTGCTACAATGGTAGCCCAAAAAACCAATTCTGTCATCGCTGTTCTTTCACAAGTTCCTAATCAACCTCTTTTCGATGGAAGAAATGAAGACGAAATTATTGCCTATACTTATGATAAATACTTAAATGGAGAAGGGGAAGAATGGCCCCTCTTACTCCCTATGGTAAAAAGTGCTATCCGCGCTATGGATACTATCCAATTAGTTCAAAAAGAGAAAGACAATCACCAAATCAACCGATTCGTCCTTACAGGTGGTTCTAAAAGAGGCTGGACAACATGGCTCACATCCGCAACAGGAGACCCGCGTGTCGTCGCCATCGCACCCGCCGTCATTGATGTATTAAATATGAAACGACAAATGTTCCATCAACTAGAATGCTATGGAACTTTCAGCAGTGAAATTGAAGACTACACCCGTCTAAAAATTCCCCACCGGATGCACAGTACCAAAGGAGAACAACTACTAAGCATTGTGGACCCTTATAGTTATAGAAATTCACTTACCCTACCCAAACTACTTATCCTTGGCACCAATGACCCCTATTGGACCGTAGATTCTGCCAATCTTTATTTCCCCGATTTTCCCCCTCCAAAATATTTATGTTATCAAGCCAACACCGGACACGATGCATCACCTACAGGGATTGCAACATTAGCCGAATTTTTCTTAATGATAAAAGAAAACAAATTGTTTCCTTCCGTTTCATGGGAAATTTCTAAAAGAAATACAATTACAGTTAAATGGGAAAATAATCCACAAGGAACAGCATACTTATGGAAAGCAGACTCGAACAATCGTGATTTTAGACAATCTAAATGGGTAAGCACACCTCTAAAAGGTAAAGGAAAAGTCAAAACAAAGTTACCCCAACCCAAGACAGGATGGACTGCATACTACATCGAGGTTCGTTTTCCCGGCTCTTTCGGAAACCCTTACAGCATTTGTACACAGGTGAAAGTTCTCCCTGAAAATAAATATCCTTTCCAAGTAGACAAAGAAAATGTAAAAGCAATACCTGTTGACTTAACAAAAAATTAGAACTTTTTTTCTTATATACACAATTTGACAATAAAACAATAGATTGATATAATTTGTATTTACTATCATGATTGAGTGGGCGATTAGCTCAGGTGGTTAGAGTACTTGCTTGACATGCAAGGGGTCACTGGTTCAAGTCCAGTATCGCCCACCATTTTTTCATAAACTTCTATCTAATATCTATTTATAACTATTCTATTACTATCTCAAAATTTTGTTTTTTCCTCCAATCTCTTACTCAATTCTTTCCTTTTTTTATTGCTCTCAACTCCCATAATTTGATATAATACTCTCACTTAATTCCTTGCCTAGTAAAGACTTTTTCCTACTATATAAAGAAAGGTGGAGCACATGGCTGAAAATGGTTCTCATGCATATACTGCCGACGCAATTGGTGTTCTTGAAGGACTGGAAGCAGTTCGAAAAAGACCCGCAATGTATATTGGTGATACCGGAATTCGAGGATTACATCATCTTGTTTACGAAGTCGTAGACAACAGTGTTGATGAAGTCATGGCGGGATTCGGGGATACCATTTATGTAACAATTCACATCGATAACAGCGTTACCGTCATTGATAATGGAAGAGGGATCCCTGTAGACCCTATGAAAGATGGAACTCATAGAGGGAAGTCTGCATTAGAAGTTGTTTTAACCGTTCTCCATGCTGGTGGAAAGTTCAATCACAGTGTTTACAAAGTTTCCGGTGGGCTCCATGGTGTAGGGGTCTCTTGCGTCAATGCCTTATCCAAATGGCTGGAAGTTGAAGTCAAACGCGATGGCAAAATTTATTACATGGCATTTGAACGAGGAAAGACTGTTACACCTCTCGAAACAAGAGGAAATGCGAAGGGAACAGGGACTCGCGTTACCTTTCTACCCGACCCCGATATTTTTGAAGATGTCGTTTTTCAATCCGAGATTTTAGTCAATCGTCTCAGAGAATTGGCATTCTTAAACGCAGGACTTAAAATTGTATTTACAGATGAACGGTCTGATGAACAACCCCTAACCCTCCAATACAAAGGCGGTTTAGAAGAATTTGTTAAACATCTCAATAAAGGAAAGGATCCCATTCACACAAAGCCTATTTTTATTTCAAAAAGCAAAGATGATATACAAGTAGAAGTAGCTATCCAATATGTAAAGACTTATTATGAACAGGTCATCAGTTTTGCCAATAATATACACACACCCGGCGGTGGAACCCACATTACAGGTTTCCGTAGCGGTTTAACACGCAGTATTACAGATTGGATAGATAAGAACAACTTAAATAAAAAGAAAAATTTCTCTGTTGCAGGCGATGATACTCGTGAAGGTTTAACCGCAGTTGTTTCTATTCGACATCCAAATCCCCAATTTGAAGGGCAAACCAAAGATAAATTAGGGAACAGCGAAGTTCAAGGACTTGTCAATTCTATCGTTTACAGTGCATTACAAGAATACTTCGAACAGACTCCTCGTGTAGCCAATCAAATTTCAGACAAAGTATTAGAAGCAGCAGAAGCACGAGAAGAATCTCGTAAAGCAAAAGAACGCGTTCGTAGAAAATCCGCATTGGACACATTGGGACAAGCCTCAAAATTAGCGGACTGCTCTGAACGCAATCCTGAACTATGCGAGTTATTTATCGTAGAAGGTGATAGTGCAGGTGGTTCAGCAAAACAAGGCAGAGACCGTCGATATCAGGCTATCCTTCCCCTGCGAGGAAAAGTTCTCAATGTTGAAAAAAGTCGTCTTCACAAAGTCCTTGAAAATAAAGAAATTGCTTCTTTACTTAGGGCATTAGGTATTGACATAACAAAAGAAGAAATTACACTCGATAATCTTCGTTACCATCGCGTAATCATAATGACCGATGCGGATGTTGACGGTTCCCACATTCGAACATTGCTATTGACCTTCTTCTTTCGATATGCATCCGAACTCATTCGGAAAGGACATTTGTACATCGCACTCCCTCCCCTTTATAGAATTTCGAAAGGCAAAAAATCAAGATACACCCATTCCGAACATGAATTTGAATCCTTTATACTCGAAACAGTTATGGAAAATGTCCGGGTTGTATCCAGTAATGGAGAAGTAACCAATGAAGAAAAACTTATACAGGTTCGAACGCTTATAAAAACTATTGAAGCTATCCGAAATCTCGAAAAAGTCATTAACCGATTAAATAAAATCTATGGCGTAACTCTTGAAGAATTGCAAAAAATAAAAGAACTACCTCGTGAAAAAATAATCTACCCGGAATCAATCACACAAAAAGAATGGAAAAAACTTCTTGGTGATGAAAAAGAAATTATAAATACATCCATCATCCCAAAAAGTGATAATGAAAACACAGAACTTGATACGACCCGCAAAATTACACGACTTCCCAACCAGGTCGATATCGCTTTTATAAAAAGCACCGACTTTTCTTCCTATCTTCACTGGCATGAGTCTGCAAATGCTCTCGGGTCTCCACCTTTCCGGATCTTTAGTAAAGAAAATAGAGACAATAATATACTTTTTGAAACAGACTCTCCGATGGAATTACGAAACTTCCTTATGGAATTAGGAAAAAAGGATCTTGTTGTCCAACGCTACAAAGGTCTCGGAGAAATGAATGCAGAACAACTCTATGAGACAACGATGGACCCAGAAAAAAGAACCCTATTAAAAGTAGAAATTGCAGATGAAAGTTCTGTGGAAGAAATCTTTACCATTTTAATGGGTGACGAAGTAGAACCCCGTCGCCACTTCATAGAAAAACATGCCCTTGAAGTGCAAAATCTTGATATTTAATCTCTAACAGATATACAAAACACCTTAGGAGAAATTACATGGCGGTGAATCAAAACATAAAGCCAGTCCCTATTGAACAAGAAATGCAATCCGCTTTTCTTGACTATTCAATGAGCGTAATTGTAAGCCGGGCATTACCCGATATTCGTGACGGATTAAAACCCGTTCAAAGACGAATCCTCTATGTGATGCATCAATTAGGACTAACACCCAATCGCCCATACCGAAAATGCGCTACCATCGTCGGTGAATGCTTGGGTAAATACCATCCCCACGGAGACCAGGCTGTTTACGATGCACTTGTCCGTTTAGCACAAGATTGGAACATGCGATATCCTATGGTTGATGGGCAAGGAAACTTCGGTTCCATTGACGGAGACAGTCCCGCAGCATACCGTTACACCGAAGCCCGATTAACACCCATCGCTTTAGAAATGTTAACCGATATAGAAAAGAACACAGTCGAAATGCGACCCAATTTCGACGGTCGTCTCGACGAGCCTATTGTTCTCCCATCCGGTTTCCCAAATCTCCTTGTTAATGGTTCTTATGGTATCGCGGTTGGTATGGCAACAGATTGTCCCCCTCACAACCTGACAGAAATCTGCAATGCAATTATTTACTATATCGACAACCCTTCTGCCCCCCTCGACGATTTTATGGAAATTGTCCCCGGACCAGACTTCCCAACAGGAGCCATTATCTGTGGTAAAGAAGGTATCCGTCGGGCTTATCGTACAGGCACTGGACAGGTCAAACTTCGTGCAAGAATTAAAGTCGTTTCTCAAGAAAAAACAAAAAAGAAAAGTTTACTCGTTGAAGAAATACCCTACCAGGTTACGAAACAGACCGTTATCGAATCAATAGCAAGAGCAGTTGAAAACAATAAAGTCTTGGGAATAACAGACCTTAGAGACGAATCCGACCGTGAGGGGATGCGTTTAATCATCGAACTTAAAAGTGATGTCAATCCTCAAGTCGTGTTAAATCAACTTTACCAACATACACAATTACAAAACACATCACGGATTCATTTCCTCGCATTAGTAAATAATATTCCTCGCGTATTAAATCTTAAGGACATGATTCAGCATTATGTCCAGTACCGTGCCGAAATTGTTGAACGAAGAACCCGTTTTGATTTAGAACAGGCAGAACGCCGTGCCCATATTCTAGAGGGTCTGTTAAAAGCAATCGATCAAATTGATGAGGTCATAAACCTAATTCGAAAATCTGCAAATGCTGAAGAAGCACAAACAAAATTATGTAAAAAATTAGATATCTCCGTTGAACAAGCAAAAGCCATCCTCGCAATGCCATTACGAAGGTTAACAGGATTAGAGCGTAAAGAATTACAGGAGGAATACGACAACCTACTTAAAGAAATCAAAAGATTAAAACACATACTTTCCAGCAGAGAAAATATCCTTGCAGAAGTCCGCAAAGAAGTAGAAAAAATACGAGAAAAATATGGAGACGAGAGAAAGACAGAGATTCTGGAAAACATTGAAGACTTCGACATTGAAGACCTTATTGCAGACGAAGCCATGATTATAACGGTATCCAATCAGGGATACATAAAACGTATGCCTCAAACCACATCGCGAAAACAACGGCGACGCGGACAGGGTGTTATGGGGATGGAGACACCCGAAGATGACTTCGTTAAACATGTTTTCACTGCAACTGCACATGAATACCTGATGTTCTTCACCAACGAAGGTCGTGTATATTGGAGAAAAGTTCACGAAATTCCAGAGGCCGGTAGAACCGCAAGAGGTAGAAATATTAAAAACTTACTGGCTCTCGGAGACAAAGAAAAAGTGACTGCATTCCTATCTATTAAAAACCTAAAAGATGAAAGCAAATACCTCTTTATGGTTACAAAGAAAGGTCTAGTCAAAAAAACACCCTTAACTTCTTATAGTAAGCCTCGTTCCACAGGTATTCAAGCAATCACATTAGAAAAAGGTGATGAACTTATCAATGTACTCGTTACATCAGGAATAGACAATGTACTTTTAGCCACTCACAAAGGACTTGCAATACGCTTCCCCGAAAAAGATGTCCGTCCCATGGGAAGAACGGCTCAGGGAGTTGTGGGAATCCGTCTTGATAAAGAGGATTATGTCGTAGGTGTCTCCGTAGCCAAAGATAACCTTACCGTCCTCACTGTAACCGAAAATGGATATGGCAAACGAACCGAAGTAAAAGAATATCGTATCCAACACCGTGGAGGAAAAGGTATTATTAATATTCAAACACAAGAACGAAATGGAAATGTTGTCACAATGCTTACAGTAAGCGATGATGAAGATATCGTAGTCGTTGCAACTGATGGGAAAATGCTACGCATTCCGGTTCGAAGCATCCGCGTAATTGGCAGAAATACAAAAGGAGTACAACTAATGAACCTTCGTGAAGGTGCTAAAATTGCCTCTGCGGATAAAGCCATCAAAAAAACTGAGTCGGAAGAAGAAATGCCTGAAAATTCTTATACAGAAGAAAACGAAGAAGAAACCGGCGACCTCTTTGAAAACGCTCCTGACAATTCAGAAGATTCAGAATCAGAATAAGCAACTCAAACAATCTAACAGAGAAAACGCATATCACTCATTTTCATCCAATTCGAAAAACAAATCTATAACTAAGTCCTTTTGTAAAGTCTTTTTGATTGTATCCAGAATACGCTCTTTTTCAAAGGTTAATCGATGCATTATAGTAGTATTTTTAACCTTAATATGTAGAGTTCCTCTACGAAAACCCGATGGTTCTGTAAAAAGAGCAAACTCTTCCCCAACAATTTGACCCCATTGTTTCCAAATAGGCACTAACTCAAAACCTAATTTCAAAACTTCAGAGTTTTTTATGTTTGAACCAATATCAGATATTTTTTTCGGATCATTCCTACGACTTCTCAAGATTACCTTTCCTTATTCTATACATCTCAAAGCTCCTTTCAAGACTCCTGCAAAATCTCTCATCAACTGCTGTTATTATAACCTGAATTTCACTCGGAAGAGTCTCCAAAAATTGTTTTCCTCTTTGAGGGTCAAGGTCCGAAAACAGTTCATCCGCAAGTACAATAGGCAAATCTAACTTATTTCCCTTACTTAAATAAATTTCTGAAATACGAATTGCATAAGCACAGGTTTTCTTTTGCCCCTGTGAAGCAAATTGACGAACAGAGTACCCATTTATCTTTATCTCTATATCATCACGGTGAGGACCATGAAGTGTCTGTCCTCTCTGAATATCTGTATTACGATTCTCTTCTAATTTTTTCAATAAAACCTCTTCCATTACATCAGGAACATAACAAATTTCCAGTTTTTCATCTGATATAATCTTTTGATGAATATCTGAGGCCAAATGTTTAATGCTTTTTATAAATTCTTCTCGCTTCCGAATTAAAACCTTCCCAAATTCAGCCATCTGTACTTCCCAAATCCACAATTCATCACCGGCAATATCTTTTTTTCGAAGTAACTCATTCCTCTGTCGAAGTGCCCGCTGATAACCCTGTAAAGCATGAAGATATGTAATATCCATTTGGGAAAGTTGAATGTCCATGAACTTTCTCCGGGCACTTGCACCTTCCTGAACCAAATCCGAAAAATCACTCGTCAAAAAAATAACTCGTACCTTTCCAATAAGTTCACTTACCTTCTCAAGATTTATTCCATTAACACATATTCTCTTGCCTCCTTTTAACCACTTTATATCAATAGTTGTTTGTCCTGCTTCAATAACATCGTATACAACTTCTCCCTTTAACAAAAATCCTTCCTTCTCATACTGTACCAACTCTTTTTCATTATTTGTTCTTAAACTCCGTGCTAACGATAAAAAATGAATTGCCTCTAATAAGGAAGTTTTCCCCTGAGCGTTAGCACCTATAATAATATTCATTCCCGGACAGAATTCAGTATGTATATCTGTAATACATCGGAAATAACGAGCAAAGAATTTTTTAAAATACATAATTCAATTTTCTTTAATTCATGGAACTTTTTTGTCTTTTCATGGATTTTATGAAATAAATGTAATTTTTACCAATTTTTATTGCATAATATTATAAAAATAATCATATAAAAAAGAAATTAAAAATAGTGCATCGATTGATGCACTATTTTTTATATTCTAATTTTTTTTACTTTTATAACAACAACATATTGTATAATAACAAAATTACCCCCATATATTGAATTATGAGTATACTTGCTTCTACGGATGAGAAAGATTTGCAAAATACCAATAACGATTATATTGACAAAAATAAAAGTTATTTCGTTATTGATGCAACACTTGCACAAGGTATGACAAGTTTGAGCACAGGTGCTTTTCTTAGTGCCTTTGCCTTATACCTCGGTGCCAGTTATGTTATTGTCGGTTTATTAAACGCATTAATTCCTCTTGCACAAGTGCTACAAATACCTGCAACATTTCTTATTGAAAAATATCCAAAACGAAAATTTATTGCATTATTTGGTCTTACGCTAAGTCGGGTAGCCATACTCTTATGCGGATTAATACCTTTATTCTTTATAAAAATCCACGTTCTTCCTGTCTTTTTTATTTTATATATCATTTATGTCTCATCAGCGAATATAGGCGGTTGTGCATTCAGTACCTGGTTTCGTGACTTCTTCAACCCCGACACTTTTTATCATGTACTAACACAACGATTTATTTTTGCGACCTTATTAGGAGCCCTTGCAAGTTTCGCAGGAGCCTTTGGACTGGAATTCATCAAGAGTAACTATCCTCATTATTTACTTTTTGGTTATTCAGGAGTTTTTACTTTTGCAGGGATTTTGGGGTTAGGCTCTTCATTCGCTTTATATAACATTCGTGATCTATACCACCCTCCGATCCCATATACACCTTCCCTTCAGAAAAATCTCTTCTGGAAACCCTTTAAAGAATCTTTAGAAAACAATCATTTCCGTAGAACAATGCTCTTTTGTATTATATGGAACGCTATTTTTAATTTTTCTAATCCTTTCTTACCTGTTTTTTTAATGAAACGGATTGGTTATTCCTTATTAGTCATCATTTGTCTTACAGTCTTTAATCAATTCGCCAATGTTATTTCTTTCGCATTCTGGAAAAAATTTTCTACCCGATATGGGAACCGCTCCCTTCTCTATCTATGTATCCCTATCTTCTTTACCACCGTTATTTCCTGGTTTATTTCCGCAGAGATAAAAGATAGCACTCTTCAATGGTACTTAATACTGGGCCTCCATATTATTTCCGGCATCTGTGTTGCAGGAATTAATTTGTGCCTTACAAACACGATCTTCTTGACAACTCCTCGAGGAAAAGCAACTGCACCATTAGCATTAAACAGTTCCCTTAATGGACTAGTAGCGGGAATAGCCCCTATATTAGCCGGCTACATTGCAGAATATGGAACAATACTTCAAATTCCTTCAAAATCATTTTTCAACTTCCTTCAGACCCCAATACACTCCCTTTTCATCTCATCAATACATATTACGGGCCTGGACTTAGTAATGATAATCTCTGGCACTATAGGGATCTGCTCTGTAATATCCATACATTCCCTTATCCCCTCTCATATCTCATCAGACTCTGAAATGATTATCCCAGCAAAATAAATAACGACTCCCCCCTCTTCCTCTCAACAAAAAATATTTCACATGCTTAAACAAATAGTTTTAGAAATGAATTTTTATCTCATTTGTATCGTCTTATAAACCAGATAAACAAATAACCACGGAGGATAAGACAATGGAAACAAAACACACAAAAAAAATCACAAGGAACAATAACTATCCAAAACCTGCTTCTTCCGCTGAAGCATTGTTTTTCTATTTGTACTTCACTATAATCTCTGTCATGCTATCTGCTGCCTTTGCTGAAAAAAGTAATTAACAATTTTAATACTATCTCTTAACAGCCTCTATAACGGTATCCATCTGTTCTCCATGTATCTTGAAGCACACCTCTTTAAACCCCGCTTGATTTAAGTCTTCCTTTATTTCTTCGAAAGTATATGTTCCTCCTCCTTGCGTCCCTACCAGCATATTAATAGCAAACAAGGCTCCGGGTTTCGGTTTCGTTCTATCTTCAGACATCACATAGTCCCGTATCCACAAAATCCCACCCACTTCTAACGCAGAATAACACTTTTTATACAAATCTACATTCTGTTCGCGACTATTTTGATGAATTATTGCAGACAACCACAAAAAATCATAACCAGCAGGAAGGTCATCTTTATAGAAATCCCCAACAAAAAAGTCAATCCTGTCTCTATATGGAGAAGCCTTTAACCGTTCTCGTGCAATTTCTATCACAGGCGGTAAATCAAATATAGTTGCTCTTAACTCTGGATTCATCTCTATAAACGCTTCTGAATAAGTTCCCGACGCACCTCCTACATCTAACATTTTTCTATAGGGAATCGGTCCTAATTTTTTCAACAATGGTTTTGACGCTCTCAATGCAAGTACATGCATGCCTAAAATGAATGCCTTTAATTGGTCTTCACTCATCTGGTCAACGGGCTTTATGGTAATACCCTTTCCTCTTACTATGTCTGTAAGTTGCGACCATCGATGCCATAGATTGGCATAATGTTCCAGCATGGGCAACATACATTCCGAACCCTTCCTACTTAAAAAGGGAATCCCTTCATCAGAAGTTCTATACTTCCCTTCATTCTTCTCCAACAGATTCATTGCAGTCATTGCATCCAATAGATACTGAGTTGCCCTTACTTCTGAGTTTAAGGTTTCACATACCTGTTGTAAATTCATTTCTCTTTCTGCCAATAAAGTAAAAACATCCAGCTCGATACCTGTAAGCAAAACTCGCGCTTCACGAAAATTAAATGCAATTTCAAGTATGTTAGAAAAATTCATACGATACCTTTCTTGTTTACCTTTTGAAAAAAGTATGTAAAATAGAGTTTACCATATCTGCCTTTTGATAATTTACTGCATGTGTTCCTTCTTTTATTGAATGTAAAATAAGCCAGGGAACCCATTCTATTACTTTTTTACTCCAATAAAAAGGGACTACATCGTCTTTTTCCCCCCAGATCAGACACCCTTCTCGCTTCTGTCTACCTAAACGAACATAGACATCCTCCATCCCACATATAGGGCCATATCTAAGTGTTGATAATATCGCTTCTCTATATCCGGGAATCTGCATTTGTTCCTCATACACTTGTTTCATCTGCATTCTATCCTCTATAGAATCACCAATAGTCTCCAGAACCCCTTTTATCAAAGTTTTTTTCCCAAAACTTTCATAAATACATTTTCCAATTACAGACATCCCCATTAATTTCATTAAAACTGTCCGCTTCAAAAAACCCGCAGGTGCAATAAATGCCAACTTATTTACCATTTCAGGGTAACGCACAGTAAAATCTGCGACTATAGCCCCACCCATACTCAACCCCACAAGATTTACCGGCAATGGAAGAGACAATACTTGTATTAATTCATATAACTGAGCAACAAACAGATCTGTATCATAACGAACATTTGGCCGCGAAGAATATCCCCTACCGTAGAGGTCATATCGTATGAGAGAAAAAAATTTCGACAATTCATCGACATTCTTATCCCAGATACACATCGGAGTAGATAAACCATGAACAAGCACTACAAAAGGACTTGATACTCTTTCTCTCCTCTCATAACAAGTTGTACCTTTACTAAGTTCTACATACTCATATTTCTCAATCTTCATAAGGATCTCTTCCACTTTCATTAAAGGGAACTTAAGGGATGGAAAACATTATCCTCCGTAATAATCCAGTCGACAGGAATATCCCAACTCTTACGAGGGCATAATACCACCATCTGAAAACGATAGCAAAATCCAACAGAAATACATTGTCTATTCTTACTTAAAAATCTATCGAAAAAACCTTTTCCATGTCCAATTCGATAACCCCGTCGGTCAAAAACAATCCCGGGGACGATACAAATGGTTTTCTCAAATGCTTTATTTGTAGAAGGTTGCCATTCTGGTAAAGGTTCTTCTATTCCCCATGAATTGTTTTTTAATTGCTGTATCCTATCCTCATTTACAAGATGCCATATCAACTCATTGCCGGCCACTCGGGGTATCCATACTTTTTTCCCTTTTTGAAATAAAGTATGGATAACAGATTTTGTCTCTACCTCTCCTTTATTGTCAGAAATATAAACAAAAACATTAGCACACTCATCCAACATTGCCAATGAAAAAAACCGATTTTTAATACACTCACTCTTTTCCCTCACTCGTTCGGGTATTAACATTCTTCGACAAAACAATATCCTTACCCGCAACTCTTCTTTAGTTAGGTTCACTTTCACTCTAATATCTCTACAAAACTTCAATGAAATAAAACACGGAACCGGGCATCATTTGAAGCCTTTATTTTAAACTGAACAGGAACCTCCTTATCTTTTGGTGCTAATATCTGTCCCAGAATAGAATACAACACATAAAGCCGTATCGTAATCTGTTCAGGATAACTCTCTGCAATTAATACTGTCTTACCAAGATAAAAGCATAACTGATTTGGAAAAATGAATTCCCCTGAAAACTCCCACTCTGCCATATCGATACTTTCTTTTGTAATTGTTCCTGTAAAACCATAAGGACCTTTTACATCATAACCAAATTTTCCAGATAACAGAGTCAACTCTCCTTCCTGAACAGGCTTGACCATACATCCTGAAAAACCTATAAAACAAAATAAAGCAATAATAAGCATCTCTTTCTGAATTATCTTCTTCATTTTTTTTCTCCTTAAATTAAATTACCATTAAAAAACGAATTATATGAAACCCAGATATATTACAATCTGTCTCTATATATGTTAATAAACATGCTACGCGCGTGGCAAAACATAAACAACAAAAGGATATGCGTATGTTGAAAAAAAAGGTTTTACATTAATTGAATTACTGGTTGTAATTGCCATCATTGGTATCCTCGCTGCTATCTTATTACCTGCCCTTGCTCGTGCTCGTGAAGCCGCCCGCCGTTCCAGTTGTCAAAACAACTTAAAACAATGGGGACTTGTTTTTAAAATGTATGCAAACGAAGCAAAAGGAGAACGATTCCCTCCCGTTCAATTTGGGGCTTATCCAAAAATTGACGGAAACATCGATGTACGTGCGGATTTATGTCCAAGTACTTTCTTAATCTATCCAGAATATCTCAACGACCCTATGATTGCCTTCTGTCCATCGGATTCTGACTACCGCCAAACAATTACCCGTGCCAAATATCCTGACCGTGATGAATGGTGCATTAACTACTATGCAAATGATACCGTTTCCTGTGCTTCTGCAATGGATTCAAGTTATATCTATTTAGGACTGGTCATGGACCGCATAGGTGATGAATGGCCTATGGTAGATATTACACCCATGGTTAATGTCTTGAACGCATTAGGAGCAGGTCCTGTTTCCGGTTCCGGGAATGCGCCCGCACAATTAGTATATGGATTGATATCATTAGCAAAACCAGAACTGGTAACCGCTGTCCAAACAAAAGATAATGCAGGAATAATGCGTGTTGTCGATGCAGACATCACCAGCGACACACTTGCCGGATATGGCAATGCAGGAACCAACACAGTCTATCGCTTACGCGAAGGTATTGAAAGATTCTTAATTACAGATATTAACAATCCTGCTGCAAGTTCAAAAGCACAGAGTTCTTTACCCATCATGTTTGACAAAGTAGCCTCAAATCCGTCTGATTTCAATCATATTCCCGGCGGGTCTAATGTACTATACCTTGATGGTCATGTAGAATTTATCCGTTATCAACCCACCGGAGGAACAGCTCCTGTAACTCAAGCAGTGGCAATCGTAATTGGAGTTCTCGTTTCTGCATTAACTTAAAATAAAAAGCATCCTTCAAATATTCTGCATAAAAAGCAGGTAGGACACATAGAAAGTGTTCCTACCTGTTTTTTCTATGTCTTGATTCATTATTAAGAAACGACATCTCCATTTTTAAGTATAATATTACACATAAAAAAATTTTTAAATTAATTGTTACAACACACCTAAAATCCAAGGGACTTATATGAAAACAAAACCAATTATCTCTATTACAATGGGAGATGTTAATGGTATTGGTCCCGAAATTATTGGCAAAGTTCTCACCCAAAAAGAAATCCTTAAAATATGTTTCCCCGTTATACTTGGAAACATTCAGGCATATACATATTATTGTAGAAATCTAAAAAACTACTTAGAACCTGTCAAAATCGAGAGCCCCGAAGAAGCAATACACTTAAAAAATAAGATTGGTATTATCGAACTTGAATACAATAATTTGAGAATCAACCCGGGAAAGATTGATCCTGAAAACAGTATCTCTGCCACCGCATGGATTCACCAATCAGTCAAATGGTGCATGGAAAAGAGATGCGATGCTATAGTTACCTGTCCAATAACCAAAGAAGGATTAACCCGAGCAGGAATTCCTTATGATGGGCATACAACCATGTTAGCCGATTGGACAAAAACAAAACATTATCGGATGTCGCTATTTGCAGGTACCAAAAGGGTTGTACACCATACAGCACATAAGTCTCTACGAAATGCTATCGAAAGCCTTAATAAAAAAGATTTAATAAAAACCATCAAAATCGGCTACGAAGCATTAAAAAAAATCTGTCCCCAAAAATTCCATATAGGTGTTGCCGGTTTAAACCCGCATGCAGGGGAAAAAGGACTGTTTGGGAATGAAGAAGTAGACATTATTCTACCTGCAATTAAATTCTGTCAAAAAAAAGAGATTCCTTGCTCAGGTCCCTATCCCCCTGACACTGTTTTCCGCAGAATGTTCCTGGGAGAATTTGATATGGTCATTGCTATGTACCATGACCAGGGACATATTCCAATGAAACTAATATCAATGAATGAAGGAGTTAATGTAACATTAGGTTTACCTATTATTCGAACTTCTGTTGACCATGGAACTGCATTTGACATTGCGGGAAAAGGAATCGCATGCGAACAAAGCCTTTATCATGCAATAAACCTCGCTATCCAATTTGCAAAACAGAAAGTACATTCTGTATGAACTCCTGCCCTAAAAAATTCATATCACTTTTTTTATTATTCTTGTCTGCAACAACATATCTATATCCCCAGTCTTTTTCACTCTACCCCCAATTTTTAAAAGTAGGTCCAAATCCCTGTGCCATTGCGACAGCGGATCTTAATGGTGATGGCATACCTGATATTGTTACCACGGACCGGGGTGAGATGCGAAACCCACGAGAGGAAAAACCCGCAAACGATGAACTATCTATCCTTCTCTCACAAGGCATTTTAAACTATGTTAAACTCCATCCATCCTTAAAAACGGATTTCGCCCCATACGCTATTGCTATCGCCAATATGGACTCCTTAAAATGGCAAGACATCATTGTAGTAAACTTCCTTGCCAAAAAGAACCAAGATATTCAAATCTTTCACAACTTAAAAGAAGAAAACCTTTTCACCGTTACACCGATAAAAATTCCTGACGACAATTTAAAATATACAAAACTAACCGATGGCGATGAACAACCTCTCTTCACGATCCCCGGGCTAACCTCACTTGAAATCACTGATTTAAACAAAGATGGACTGAATGATGTAATTACAACAGGCTGGAGTAGTGACATCGTCGCTATATTACTGGGCAATTCAAAGGAATCTCTTATTTTACACCAAATAATTTCCACTCCGGGTGGACCCCGTTCAATAGCAATACATGACTTTGATAATGATAAACTTACCGATATTGTTGTAACAATGTTTAACTCCGGAGAACTACTATTCTTAAAATGTAACGAAGAATATAAATTTTATGAATATTCACGAATACTCACCCGTGGAGCACAACCGAATCGGTTGTCCCTTGCAGATTTCAATGCAGATGGGAAGATAGATATTGCAATTACGCATAAAAAAGTAAACAATCCTCTTGAAGTTTTATATGGAGATACAAACCCCTTCTCCTTTCGATTATCCGACTCTTTTTATTTTAATACTACAAATCCTGAGGTAAATATCGAAATAATGGATTTGCTCATATCGGATTTCAACAACGACAATCTTCCAGATATTGCAGTCGTAGACAGAAAAGGACAACAACTAATTGTCATGATAAATAAAGGAGTAGTATTACCCAAAAAAGAGATAATTCTTCCCACTTCATTCATAATAGAAAAATACCCCATACAATCCGGCAAACCTATTGCCATTGCTTCTGCTGACCTTAATCAGGATAACTTCACAGACTTAATTATCAGTACACAGATTACAAACGAGGTCGTTTTCTTTATAAACAATAAGAAAAAATAATTAATATAGTTTTACAATTCTAACACTTCGATTCTACAACCAATTCAATAACCCTACTATTTATTATTCTCAATCCAATACTTCCTTTTTCTCCACTCATTAATCTTCTTCCACCAATATTGTCTCCTTATCTTATTCCACGGACTATTACCAAACCGTACCAAATTGTATTCCTCTAAAAAAGTCTGAATTTCCATCGCCAATGAAGGAACTTTGTAAGGTAATTCTTTTTCTATCTCTTCAACTGTTAAATTCTGAATCCTCCACCTATTCCGTGCAAATATCATTTCTACCTTCTTAAATATTTTTTTTGCTTCAAGCTGGTCCCTCGTCAGATATATCTTTCTTACTTCAAGCCGGTAAAAATTAAATGTTTTCCATAACAATTGCCATATCAATCCTAAAAGGTATAACATCCCCAAAAATATCAGAAGGATAACGAAACTGCCTACCGAAGGAACTGCTATTTTCCTTCCTGGATTAACAAAATCATCTATACTTTTAATAAAACCTATTCTTTCAAAACCAAAACTGGGCAATTGAAATCCACGGTCAAACCCGACTATTCGCTGATACCAAAACATCCGTGTTCGTAACATCCAACGCGTTAATTGCATTATAATTTGATTCCTCACAAAATAATTGGAATCAGGCAAAGGTGAAGGGTCAAAAGGCACCCATCCATAATTAGGAAACAACACCTCCACCCACAAATGAGCCATTCCCTCTCGCACAATATAAGAACGGCTTTGTGGGTCCCATTCCCCCCCTACATATCCCGAAACTACCCGAGCAGGTATACCCAAACTTCGAACAGCAAGAGCCATCGCACTTGCAAACAACTCACAATGCCCTCGCCGGATTTGTGTAAAAAACGCATTCATAGGATGCTCACCCGGTAAAGGAGGGATATCAAGGGTATATACAAATTCTGGTCCTGACAACCAATCCTCTATCGCAATCACTTTATCAAAAACAGTCTCCTTTCCCTCCACAACCCGTTGGATTCGTGCTTGAACTTCGGGTGATAAATCATGTTGAGTTAACAAATCATAATCGCGCGAAGACATTAATTCCTTGTAATTACTTGGTGCATTTCTCAATCGTGCTTCATCCCATTGAATAAGGTCCGATACTACTCTATACACCAATCTCCGCACATTATTCGAGGAAAAAGACACTGTATAGTCCTTCGTTGAGTCCCAGGTCAAAGAAACATTAGTACCAGATTCCCGGACACTGAAATTCCTAACACGGTCTAATACAGGAATCCCATCTTCTGGAATACTATCCAGATAAATCTCCTGCACTATTTGGACAGAGGGCATATCCCTTTCTCTTTCGAAGAAAATACTACTCCCTCTTTTATTATTCTGTTCTTGCTGAAGAGCCCTTAACATTCCAATAAAAGAAATAGAAGAAAACGAAGGTTCATAAGAATCCTCAAGAGGCCACCTACGCCATTGTATTCCCAGATAAGTTGGCAAACTTGTAATACGCCAATAAAGTTGATTTTGTTGTATGGGGGGTTTTTCACTTGCTGTAGGTATAAAAACACTCATTATAGGCGTATAAGATATTGAAACAGTTTGTCCACCCCTTAACGAAACACTGGTAGATATCCCCGTTCGAGATAAATTCCCAATATCCCGACCAAAAATACCCGCTTCCATACGAGGCATAAATATAAATCCAGAAATAATAAAAAACCATCCAACAAGAATATTCAACAAAACAAAAACGACAAGATAATATCTGTATGCTGGAAATATCTTCTTTAATTGTATCCAGGGAACTGAAATACTCCTCCCTTCCTTATCTTTGCCATAAACCATTGTGACCGCAGGTAATAATATAAAAATACAACAGACAAATATAATAAAAGAGATACCTACAACAAACTCCGGAGCCTGAACTCCTGCCCCTAAAAGAAGAAAGAAACTCATAAGAATGATATACAGATACTCTTTCATTCCCTTCGGTCGTGCAACTAATGTCAACTGTATCATACCCGTCAAAAGAAGTACAGTATCTAAAATACCTAACAACAGAATTAAAACAGGCAAAAGAATACTAATAATCCACAAAGGAACCTGTATCCAGAAGGGATAACGAGGATATTGTTCAACTATTCTTTCAACCAAAAAATTTAAAACCAGCGGAAGAATAGGAACAAATAACATAACCATACCGTAATATCGAACTGCTGTTAACGCCAGATACGACGATAGAACAACAATCATCACCGATATTTTTAGTATCAAATTATGTCTATCTTCCTGCAGATATAACATCCGGATTTACCACCCTCATACCCGTCGATAAAAGTTTACCCCATAATTCGGGATTGACAGATATTAACAATAACCTTGAACTTCTTCCTTCTTGAACAAATCGATTCCATAACTTATCATCTATTTCTTTATCCTTAGAAGGCTGAAGCAATGCTAACTTTTTCAATATCAGATTCAAATGTCCCACACCATGCCCAAGTGGAATTTTATCCTCTTCCGTCCAAATCCCAACTCGAAACTGCTTCATTAGAAGTGAATATGACATCGAAGCAACAAAATCCATCATCTCTTCAAACAATTCTTCATCATTTTCACCAACAGGTCTTCTTAAATCCAAATAAATCAGATACTGATTGGGTAAACTTAACGCCCATTCTCGAACCAACCATACACCCAATCGAGCACTAATCTTCCATGCAACATACCTTAAATCGTCCCCCGGTTGATACTCCCGAATAGAATAGAAATCTCCCGATTCGGAAATTAGGGTTCGTGTAGGAACACGACTTCCTCCCGCAAAACTTCCCAACGATTGCACCTTTAAAAACTGTGTCTTTGGAACTACCAGTATTTCCGCGTCAACCCGATACCATGTTTCTTTTTCAACAATTCCTAATGGAAACTCAGACTTAATAATAACATCTGTTATACATATACGACCCCGCCTTGAAAATTCCTGCTCTAATGAAAATTCTATAAACTGATTTACCGGTAAAATCGGGAGTTTCTTCCAGAATACCCTTGTTCTAACCCCGCGTGTATCTTCAATTATACCTTCTAAGGAAAGTCCAAACAAAGGAGTCCGCTTCTTCATATTTTCTAACCGTATCCATATCGTGGCCTCACTACCTCTCGTAACTTGTTCCGGAACCAAAAACTCCAGACGAGGTGGTCTAAAATTCCATCGTGAAAAAAACTCTGCACAAACCGCAATAGAAAAACACACAGAAAATGCCAGATACAAAATATTGTTACCACTATTCCATGCAGAAAGCAGTAAAAGGATTGTAAACAATACTTCCCCCCACCAATAAGTTCGTATCGTTCTTGTTCGTATGGGAAATCCTGAAATCATAATTAACGGGGTATTGGAACCATCTGAAGAATATCCTGAATAATCTTCTTTCGTTCCTCTGCTATATGCATAAGATTAAACGACCTCGATTTTGAAATCAATCGATGAGACAAAACAGGCTCTGCAACTTCTCGAACATCCTGTGGTGTTGCAAAGTCTCTTCCATTAATAAGTGCCCAAGCCTGTGTCGCAACATATAAACTCTGCGTTCCCCTCGGACTTATCCCCAATTCTACTTGTTCATGTCTCCTCGTCTGCTCAATAATCTGCAATATATATTCCGTTATTGACACATCGACAAATATCTTCTTTGTCTGCTCCTGCAATTCGATTATATCTTCCGAAGTTAACACTGGCGGTAACTCACTTATTTCCTTAACAACCTCCCTTTTCTTCATAATGATAAGTTCCTCCTCTGCTGGTGGATAACCGATCTCCAATCGAATTAAAAACCTATCTAACTGTGATTCAGGAAGACTATATGTCCCCTCATATTCAATAGGATTCTGTGTCGCAATCACAATGAAAGGCTGGGGTAAGGGATAAGTGCTTCCATCAACCGATACCTGATTTTCACTCATTGCTTCCAGCAAAGCGCTCTGTGTTTTTGGTGGAGTTCGATTAATCTCATCTGCAAGCACTATATTGGCAAAAATAGGTCCCCGTCGAAATTCAAAATCTGTTGTTCGCGGATTCAATATGGAAACCCCTAAAATATCTGATGGAAGCATATCACTTGTAAACTGAATACGATGAAAAACACAATTCATAGAACGTGCTAACACCTGTGCAAGTGTTGTCTTTCCCATTCCCGGCACATCCTCTATTAGAATATGCCCTTTCGAAAGCATTCCTACTACACAGAGTTTTATGGCATGGGTTTTACCTAAAAATACACGCTCTATATTCTGAATTAACTTATCAATTTTACTTTTATAATTTTCAATCATGTTATTAAAACAATCCCTATATATTAATTCATTCCTGAAAATAGGTTCCAATATTTACTCCATCAAAGCCAATCAGCAAACCAATCCTCAATAATAGGCAGAAAAGAACTACTAAAAGATTTTGTTTTCCTTTGCACAACCTGAAAAGCCTCTGGCATTCCTAACAAATCATAAATTCTCGCTGCAGATTTAATATATGAAAAACCCGCCTTTTGTCTACCGGTACTATCTATATTACCAGCAGGATTTATAATCAAAACTGCACTTGTAGCACAAAGAGCCAAAATATGCTCTATATCAAAGGTCTCTTTTCCTGTTTCTATTTCTTTACAAAGTCCAGGTATTAAATCATGTTTACTATGGAATAACCAATTATTCTTATCTTTTTTATCTTTCCATGAGGACAAAGGGCCTATGGCGACACATGCTTGAATAGACGGCTCTATGGCTGTTAAAAGTATTGCTTGTAAAGCCCCAAATCCTTTTCCCAACACACCAATACTCGTAATATTCGATGTAAACCATGTCCCAAAAACTCGCAATCCTGCTAAATAATCCATTATCAATTTACCCTGATATACAATTTTAGAAGATCTAATCTCTTGAGATTTTGCTGTACCTCTTGTTCGTTTCGGTTCCGCCCTTTCTCCAAAATATAAACAATCTGGGACCATCGTAAGATACCCCGAGTATGCAAGTTCCTTAGCAAGTGCATATTGAGGGTCACCATCAATACCTGCAAATTCATCTTTGCCTTGCGGAATATAGTCATGACAACAAAGAATTGCAGGGACTGATTCCTTTTTGGTCTGTTCCAGTACAAAAACCCATGCAGTGATTCGTTCTTCTTCTTGAACAGAATATTCAATTTTATACTTTTTCAATTCATCCTCTACAGATTCATCAGTAACTTTCGTATGAGGCACAAAAACATTGGAACGATCTTCTTCTATCTCTTCATAAAGAGGGTCACTCAAAATAAGTACATCCTCACCCAAATAACGCAAAAATTGTTTTTTTAAGTCTTCCCTCTTATCACGCCATACTTCTGCTGACTTTATCTTGTTCAAATCTATCATAAGTTTAACACCTTCTATTATCTTTAAAACAACATATTCTCATTTAATCACAATTATTATTAAACAGAAAGGACTATTATCATAACATTATCAATAAACAGTGTTTCAATTTTTCTACTTTCCTTTTCTTATCTATTTTTCTTTTTTCAAACGATATAAATAAACGCAATCACGAGCTGTTACAAGAAATTCATCTCCATTCTTCCCCCCAAAAGCACAATTAGCCGGGTGTTTTGGAACTTTAATTAGATATATCCTCTCCCCTTTACTATTAAATACAACAACTCCCTCCGAAGAAGTAACCCAAAGATTATCATCCTTATCCATCTTTATCCCATCCGGTGACAATACCTCACAAAATTTAATTTCTTCTACTGGATAATCTTTCCCTTTATACTCAAACTTAAAAATAGCATCTTGCTCTGTATCCGCCACAAACAATACATCTTCCTTTTTGGACAAAGTAATTCCATTGGGCTTCTTTAAATTTTTATTTATAAGAAATACTTCACCCTTGGGCGTTACTTCATAAACACCACAAAAATTGAGTTCCGCATTAGGTCCTTCCAAACCTCCGGGTAAGCCATACGGTGGGTCTGTAAAAAATATAGTTTCATCAGAACGAACTACTAAATCATTTGGGCTATTAAAACGCTTCTTCTCGTATTGTTCTACTACCACCTCCATTCTGCCATCTCTGTACAATCTCGAAATTCTTCGATTACCATGTTCCGCAAGAAGAATGTTCCCTTTTTTATCCAAAGCCAGGCCATTAGAATTTCCACTTGGATTCAATAATACCTCATTCCTTTCAAATCTACATACCCTATTTGCTGGTATATCACTAAATATCCATCCATATTCTTCCACCCATAAAGGCCCTTCTGTAAACTTAAAACCACAGACTTGCTGAATCGGTTGTTCTTCTGCCAACAATGTCACTAAAAATACCAGTTCAAAAACTAAAAAGGAAAAACTCATTTCTTTTCCTCCTGATAAGTATTTATTTTTTATTCTCCCAGTTATTAGCATATCATAATAAAGCTTATTAAAGAAGTCTATATGGACTATACGGAGACATTTTATATGCAAAAAATAAAACCATGGTTCTTCTCTGTTCATGGAGGACATAGTAATGAATTCTGCGACCATGCAGACAGTTCTATAGAAGAGATTATCCATCGTGCTATTGAATTAAACATGCCTGTTTATGGTTTCTCAGAACATGCACCTCGAAATCAGAAAAAATATCTCTACCCTGAAGAGATAGAAAAGCAAAAAACACCTGAAAACTTAATAAATAGTTTTTATTCATACTGTAAAACATTAGAAATACTTCAAAAAAAATATACTTCACAAATTACATTATTAAAGGGACTGGAAATTGAAGTTGTCCCTCCAGATGAATATATTTCTTTCAGCCAAAAACTAATCAAAGAAGGAAATATCGAATATATTGTTGGCTCTGTTCATTGGGTCAACGGATACATGACCGATTTCTCACCCGAAACATTTAAAAAGGCTGTCGAAGCACATCAGGGGCTGGAAAACTTAATGATAGATTACTACAAAACATTAAAAGATATGATTACATCTCTAAAACCCGATATTGTAGCTCATTTTGACCTGATTACCTGCTTTCTAAAACAAAAAGAAATCCCCAAATATACTCCCAAATTAATCAACATTATTGAACAAACTTTAGAAGAAGTAAAAAAGAATAATTGTATAATGGAACTGAACACCAGTGGTTTAAGAAAACCTATTAATCGAATTTTCCCGGATATACTCATTATTCAAAAATCAGCAGAATTAAAAATCCCCTTTACTTTTGCTGATGACTCTCACAACATTAAGCAGGTCGGATATGAATTAGATAAAGCACGAGAGTTACTATTAAGTCAGGGTATTACAGAAATCATCCAACTGAATAAATACCATCAGAAAATCATACGCAAAAAGGTTAGTCTTCTTTAATACAACGCCCTATTTACCACCTTTTATCTTATTATTAACATATAATTTAAAATCATCTTTTCCGCATCGGATCATAAATATATCTGTCTGTCCAAACATACCAATTACCCATGGATAATCCTTCGTTATAGGATTACTATAATAACACATATAAATATTACCACCTCTCATAGCTACTCCTCCATATGCTGTATCTCCCGAACTGGGAAAATCTGTTAACCATCTCAATCCCTCCGGGCTTACATGCCATAACGAGGTCCTTTTCCTATTAAAAATGCTTCCTATATACCAAAACGGGCCCCTATTACTACAATCTCTCCGGCCAGTTGCAAAAACCTTTCCATCAAAAGCAAACAAACAAGGACCATCCAATCTTGTTATAGATGTTCTTGTTTTGGTCCACTCTTTATAGGGGGGGTTGGCTGTGGCTATCAAAGTGCTACCTTGCGTATGACCAAACCACGAATCAGAAAATTCCAGTCGGGCAGTACAAATTATCGCATCATCCGGCAAAAACTCAAAATCCGTCTCATCATTTCTATCCCCCTCATGAATTATAGATACAAGGTCCCAAAAAATACCATTTCTTGAACAAAATAAAGCGGACTTTCCATGCTCATTCCAATAGCCCGTAACATACCAGTCTATATAATTTCTCGTTTTGGGTCGCCATAAAAGCCAACCTTCAGCGTCACCTTGCAATGGTTCAAATGGTGTCCAATTCCTCCCATCCCTTGACCGTGCGTATAAAGTTCTATAAGGTTCCGCAAACAAATCTCTATTAACAAGTACATATAAAAACAATTGCCCATTGATCTCTGCAAACTTAGGGTCGCGTATATCTTCTCCCGGGGAATTAAATTCCTTTATTTTCTCCCAATGATTTCCATCATCGGATTTCCATAATATCAACTTGCACTGCACACTACCCAGATGAAACGGTGAATTAGCATGGATTAGATAAAAACTACCCCTCCAGCAGATCATATCTGAATTGGAATTATGCAACCCATCAGAATAGACCACATTAAGGACATAATCAAATGCTTCATCTATCTTTGCTTTATTTTCACGATTGACCGACCAGATAAAGACTATTAAAAGACTGCCCGTTAATAAAATCATCAAAATAATTAACGCACAAACAATTTTTCTTCCTGCCATCACTATGTCCTTTTGTATTTCTATTTATTTTATAATTTCAATTGACTTTATTGAATATATTTATCATAATAAAATATGATACTTCTATTAAATTTTTAATATACAGGAGAAAATAAAATGAATACTATATTTGAAGATAAAGGAAGAAGAGAATTCTTAAAGACTACCGCTACTATCAGTTCTGCAGTGTATTTAGGAAGTCAAGTAAAATCCGTAGCTCAACCATCATCTGAATCTCTAAAAAAAGAAACTTTGGCTATACACGGTGGGACTCCAGCAGTTACTCTTCATCCTCCCAATGCAACACAATGGCCTATTTATGGAGAAGAAGAAATCCAACTGGTAACCGAACTGATTAAAAGCCCAGGTTACTCCCCTATCGCAGAATTTGAAGAAGCATGGAAAAAACATTTTGATTGCCCATTTGTAAAAGCACATTGCAATGGAACAAGCGCATTAACTTCTACTCTATTTGCACTCGACTTACCTCCCGGCAGTGAGATCCTCGTCCCGGACTACAGCACATGGTTCCCTGTAGTTCCAATGCGTTTTCTGAAATATGTGCCCGTATTTGTCGATGTCAATCCTAAAACAATGAACCTCGATGTCGAAGATTGTAAAAAACGGCTTTCCCCAAAGACCCGAGCCATATTACCTGTACACTGGTACGGTGTCCCCTGTGATATGGACTTAATTAATGATTTCGCAAAAGAACATGAGTTGGAAGTCGTTGAAGATGCAAGTCATGCTCACGGAGCAAAACTAAAAGATATATATATTGGCAAATGGGGTCGTATGGCAGGTTTTAGCCTTCAAACAACAAAACCATTACCTGCTATTGAAGGCGGAATAGCCATGTATAAAGACATCCGAGATTATGAACGCTCCGTAACTTTCGGAAATTACGACCTTCCCAAGACATTTCCTGAAGATAGCCCTTACAGAAAGTATCAGGGAACTGCTTTCGGTAGTAAATTGAGAATACATCCCATCGCAGCCATCCTGGCTAATATTCAGTTAAAAACATTAGCAGAAAAAAATACAAAAGGCGTCGCACAAATGAAAAAACTAAATGACACCATTACACAGCTTCCCGGCTTATCGGCTCAATATGTCCGTCCCGATTCAGAAAGAGTTTATTATTCCCGAAATTTAATGTTTATTGATGAGAAAAAAGCCGGGGCCTCACGCTCTGCGATTGTTAAAGCATTAAAAGCCGAAGGTGTAGATATTGTTGAATATCAATGGACACTCCTTCATACCTACCCTATTTTCAGTGAAACCAAATGGTGGGACTACATGCCGGTACTTCCCAAAGAAGGAACACCAAAAGGTTGTGAAGAAGCAAACCGTACCGCTATATCTCTACCTTACTTCACAACAGACCAACCCGAGCTGGTAGAACAATATATCCATGCTTTCCAAAAAGTCTGGGCAAATATTGGTAAATTAGGCTAAAACATATAGAAACATTTCCCATTATAAAAAGTCTAAAATAAAAATTAATCTTAAAGAAGGAGCTTACTATGGAAGCAACTTTAACAACTCCACCTATCGTTGAAGTACAAAATCCCAAAACAGGTGAACTACTCTATACATTTCAAGAAATTACTGAAAAAGATGTTGAAGAAATGTATAAAACGGCACGAAAAGCATTTGAAGTTATCAGTTCAATGTCCGTCCGTGAAAGGCTCAATGAATTAGACAAGGTTAAGCAATACATCATCAAAAATCGAGAAGAAATTGCACATTTCATTACAAAAGAAACAGGAAAATGTATAACAGATGCATTACTCCTTGAAGTCTTCCCCTCTGTCGACCAGATTGACTACTATCAAAAAAACGCAGAAAAAATCCTAAGAGACCAACATATTCCAACACCCATTCTACTGATGGGGAAAAAATCGAAAATAGTATATGACCCATTAGGTGTTATTCTTATCATATCTCCATGGAACTATCCTTTCCATTTATCATTTGTACCTTTCGTTTGTGCTTTTACTGCAGGAAATGCAGTTATTATAAAACCTTCTCGAATTACTCCACTGAAAGGTCTTTACGAAAAAATTATTGAAGAGTCAGGATTCATGAAAGGAGCCCTACAAATTGCCTATGCCAGTCGTAAAACAGCCAATTTACTGATTGAAAAAAGACCCGATAAAATTCACTTTACCGGTAGTGTAGATGTCGGAAAAATAATTATGAAACAATCCGCAGAACATCTTATCCCTGTCGAATTAGAATTAGGCGGAAAAGACCCCATGATTGTGTTTGAAGATGTAAACCTTGAAAGAACTGTTACCGGTGCTATTTGGGGTAGTTTTACTAATTGTGGACAGACCTGCACCTCCGTAGAACGCATATTCGTACACGAAAAAATATTCGAACCTTTTGTAAATCTCATGGTCGAGAAAGTAAAAAAATTAAGAACCCTTGCAAACACTCCCAACCCACCTAATGAAAAAGAGTTGGATGTCGGTTGCATGACAGCTAATTTCCAAATTGAGGAAATCGAATCTCAACTTGAAGAAGCAAAACAAAAAGGTGCCAGAATCCTTTGTGGAGGAGAAAGACAAAAAGGAAGTCATGCATTTCCACCTACCATTATTACAAATGTAGAAAGAGACTATCGCATACAATACCATGAATCGTTTGGACCTGTGGTTACCATTACCCCATTTAAAACAGAAGAAGAAGTAATCGAAATGGCAAACGATTCACCCTACGGACTTTCTGCCAGTGTTTGGTCTGCTGATAAAAAACGAGCCGAAAGGGTCGCAAGAAAAATCGTAACAGGAAATGTCTCCATTAACAATGTCCTCGCAACACAAGCCAATTCAGGATTACCTTTCGGTGGAGTTAAAGATAGCGGTTTTGGCAGATACCGTGGTGCTCAAGGACTATACACTTTCTCTAATATCAAAAGCATACTGATAGACCATCAATGGAACCGCATGGAAGCCTATTGGTATCCCTATTCTCACAAAAAATTTGAATTATTCTCTCAGGTTTTTGAAAGTGTATTTAAACGCGGAATAGGAGCCCTGCTAAAAACTGCATGGATAGGTCTGAAACTTGAACTGCTTTCCCGTAAAGAAAAACTTTAACAATACAATATTAAATCCTATGAGAGAAATTACAAAAACAGAAGAATTTGATAATTTATTACAAAATAACAAAGACAAACTATTAATTTTTCTCAAACATAGCAATCGTTGTCCTATCTCATGGAATGCAAAAAAAGAGACGGACACATTTCTCGATAACCATGTAGAGTACAAAGACAAAACTTTTCTCATTAATGTCGTAGACTCCCGTCCTTTATCGAACTACATTGCAGAAACACTCAAAGTAGAACATCAATCGCCTCAAATTATCATTATTAAAAACGGAACCGTATTAAACCACTTCTCACACTTAACAATTACAGAGAAAAAATTACAAAATATCCTCCAACATTTATAATAATCAAAAATATTTTTTGATTACCTATTTTTTTTATCATATTATATATAGTATTATATAAATTAAATAAATACTATATAATGTGTATTGACAAACAAGATTCTTTGTTTGGAGGAATAAATCGTGCGAATTGGAAATCGTTCAAGGCTTTTCTGGACACAAGGGAAATCCATTTTCAATAAAAAAACTTCTTCGTCCACAACAGATGATTCTGTAAAAACAGAAGAAAAGGAGGCTCTTTTGTCACAAACAAACACAGATATGAATGAAGAAAGTCCAGGATTAAAAATTAACACTGAAACAGAAATTATAGAATTAGGGAAGAAAATATCACCCTTTTTAACAAATCTAAGAAAAATTATTGAAGAAGGAAAACTATTTCCAAACTCAAGAGACTGGGTAGACTCTGCATTGCCTATATTAGGAAATTGCATTGAAATTGCTTCCCAAAATAAACGAAAAGATTTAGAACAATTATTTTTAGACATAGCACGCATCATTTATTCATCGGACAGGGTCGGCAAGTCTCATCTTTCAATAGAACCGGCACTTGAACTGTACTCTCTTCTATGCTGTGTCGTTGCTGATTTTATGAGAGGAAAACCAAACAAACCCATGTTTGAACAATGGACAAAGTCCTACCAAAAAGTTGTAACAGATTTCACTAATTCAGGAATTCGACTTGTCGATGACAATGAAGAACCTATTGGAACACCTGTCTCGGAAACAGAAAACTTATACTTGCCAGCAGATACCTCGATTTCCTATTCCCCCTCCGATAATACTCCTCCACAGGATATTCTCCCTTCCGCCGAGAACATTACTAATTCAATATCTGTAGAAGAAACGATCGAAATATCACATAGCGAAATACCCACAACTGTTGAGTACAATAATATAGTTGAAGATGCTACAAATACTATTAACGATGCTATACAAAGTGATAATCCTTCATATACTATCGATACCATCCCCTATAAAATGTCCGAAGAAACAGAAATATCCACTCCACTTCAAACAACAGATAAAATACCGGACGAAACTAAAATTCAGTCATCATCAGAAGAAACAATACCATTTACAGAGTCAAATATAATAACAACAGAACAAAAAGTCGATATGGATATTCATTCCCTTATCCAACAAATAAATAAAATATCCCAGAATGAAGTAAAAGAAATCCTTTTAGATACATTGAAAGCCATTGTTAGCGGAACTCACGAAACAGCCAAAGCAAAAGCCATAGAACTTGCTAAAGAAATGGCAAAATTAGAGGTTGAAAAAGTAAAAATTGACTTTCGTAGTACAGAATATCAAATCGAAAGTTTAACTTCTGAAATTAGTCAGGTACAAGAACAACTTAATATATGTCACAATGAAATTAAATCCATAGAAGAAGAATTGAAGGAACAACAATTTCTTACCCAAAAAACAGAAACCAATAAAAAAACCTTAGAAAAAGATATTGAAAATACCCAAAATAAAATTACAGAGATAGAAAAAAAGATTCTCGAACTTGAACAACAAAAAGAAAAAGAGAACACAAATTTAAACCAATACAAAGAAAGCCTACACACAACAGAAAAAATGATTGAAGAACTCAATCAGACCATCTCTTCGCTAAAAGAATCCATTCGAGATTTTGAAAACCAGGCCATGACTTTACTTCAAAGAATGGATTCTCTTGAAAAAACGAAGATGGAAAAAGAAACCCAATTAGAGCAACTCCAGAAACAAATTAAAGAAAGAGGAAATACTGTACGCCGATTAGAAGAAACACTAAGACAAATACAAACCTCAGAAGAAAATATATCCATTGAAAACAATTCCATTTCTAATACCCTAAACACAATAGACCTCTTTAGTAGGGAGGCATAAGCATTGTTTAAGAAACCAGCACAAATTCTTGCGATTGACTTCGGTTCCAATTGTATACGAGCCCTCTTAGGTGAACAAACGAAAAGTGGCAACTTTTCCATTATAGGTCACGGAATAGCCCCTTCTGCGGGAGCCATATCAAAAGGGCTTATACAAGATATGGATTCAGCACGACATACTCTTCGTGAAGCAGTTAATATGGCTCAACAAAAAATCAATTCCACTCCTCTAAAACTAATTGCTGTCGGTATTAACACACCGCGGGCAGAGACTCTTACAAAAGAAGCCCTACTTGAACTTAATAATGAAGAAATCAACGATGAACATCTTTACAATGTGTTTAAAAAGGCTCAACAACAAATTGAAAAATCCGACAAAGACTTACTCACTTCTGTTAATTCATACGAATGGTATATTGATAATTTAGGTGTCCAACAGCCTCTCGGAATGAAAGCAAATCAACTCAAAATTCGTGTTCACTTTACCATCATTCCTAAGGTAATTATTGAAAATTTAAAATCCTGCATAGAAAACGAATTACATCCCGGCTATTCTGTTATCTACCATTTCATTTACAATCCCATCGCAACCGCAATGGGCTCACTAACCCCCGAAGAAATGGAATTAGGAACCTTACTAATAGATATTGGGAAAACAACAACCAACCTTATATTATTCTCAGACCACAAACTTATTTATACATCTACTTTCGATTTTGGCACAATCTTTATGTCAAAAGATGTATCAACTGTATTTAAAATTACCTTTGACGAAGCCCATAAACTTATCTGTGATTATGGAATCTCTGAAGAAATTATTAATAAATATATTGAATCAAACATACCCGTTAACGATACTTCTCTTTCTCCCTCTCTAATCTCAAATGAACTTAAAACAAAACCCATCGCCCTTCAGAGTGTTTTAGATGGCTTTAGCAAAAATGTCCCAATCAGTAAAATAGAAGGTGTGATCTTCTGTCGTGCAGAAGAAATAATCACAGCCCTAAAAAAAGAAATTGAAAAAAAAGGATTAATCCAATCTCTACTTCGGGGTATTGTTCTTTCCGGAGGAGGAGCAAAATTAAAAAACATGGATCTCCTAATTGAAAAAATATTTAACTCATCCGTTCGTATCGCAAAACCCCATTACATCTTCCCAAATATTCCACAACCTGTCAACAACCCCGATTTTGCAACAGTTACGGGAATACTTCGACATGGTTTTTCCCATTACAACGCTATTCAAAAAGGACAAACTTTCCAGAACAAAAAAATAATCAGTCAAATCTGGAAAAACTTGATATCACCATTAGAATTCATCTTGCCAAAACCAAAAGGGGCTAAAACGACATCTACAAAGTCGAATTAGCCCCAAGGGGAACAGAAGAAAAAGGAATTTGGATATAAGACTTCAGCACATCTTTTTTAGTTTCATTATTGGAAAAAACAATATTAAACATTTAAAATATTGACAATTCATAATTATCTTTATTTACTATTTTATTTACTATTCTCTAAGTCTCATTGGAGCATAAAAATGACAAAAAAAAATGTTGAACCTCGTTTACTCAAAGGTTTTCAAGACCAACTTCCACCCAAAAGCAAAATTCGACAGGAAGTAATAGGGAAAATTATATCCATTTATGAAAAATATGGTTTTACTTTCATCGAGACTCCTGCAATTGAGATAAAAGAAATCCTGCTCGGTCCCGGCGGCGAAAATATTAATAAAGAAATTTTTTTCTTAGAAACTCCTGAAGGGGAACCTTCTTGCCTTCGATTTGACCATACAGTCCCTTTTGCCCGGGTTATTGCACAATACCCTGACAAGATAAAGGTACCTTTCCGAAGGTACACTATCGGTTCAGTTTGGCGTGCCGATAAACCCGGAATAGGTAGATACCGCGAATTCCTCCAGATGGATATAGACATCGCCGGGACCCCAAACACCGCTGCCGATGCCGAAATTATTGCCATTATGGTAGAGGTTATGCGAATTCTCGGTTTCAAAAACTTCCAGGTTCAAATTAATAACAGAAAACTAATCGATGCATTATTAATACAAAATGGAATAAAAAATATAGATACACAAAAACACATATTACGTGTAATTGATAAATTACAAAAAGTCGGCATTGAGAATATTAGAAAAGAACTCGGAGAAGGTCGAATCGATGAATCAGGTGATCCAATCAAAGGAGTTGGTTTACCTGACAATATCATTGATAAAATCATTAATTTCATCAGTATTATAGGTAAAACAAGAAAGGAAATTATCCAGAATATTAAAAAACATTTATCAGAACAACTGGAATCACAACAGTCAATTTCTACAATGGAAGAACTGGACCAGTATCTATCTGCCCTTGACATACAAGATACAGAAGCCTCCTTTTCCCCATCATTAACCCGTGGTTTAGACTATTATTCAGGTCCTGTATTCGAAATGACACTGAAAGATGCTCAACATATTGGTTCTGTCATGGGAGGAGGGAGATATGACGGTTTAGTATCGCGATTTACAGATAAAAATATCCCTTGCACAGGAATGTCAATCGGCATCGATAGACTTATTAGTGCAATGGAAGAATTGCAATTATTTAATACACAAAAAGCCTTATATGATGTTATCATAACCCGAATTGGAAAAGTTCCTATTACCGAAGCCCTATCTATAGCACAAGAACTACGCAATGCACATTTGCGAGTGAGCGTTTACCTTGGAAAAAAATCAAAAGAAACCCTCGGCGAACAACTATCCCATGCAGACCATTACAACATACCCATAGCCATCATATTAGGTGAGGATGAACTCAAAAGAGGTGAAATATGCATAAAAGACCTTCACTATGGCGAAAAAGCCCGTGAAAATATAAAAGACAGAAATCAATATCGCGAGGCCGGAACTGTTAGTCAAGTTACTATTCCCCGAGAAAAAATGCTCGAAACCATCACAAAATTACTCGATAAAAACTACTGAGGGTCTCCAATAACAGGATCATTGGTCGATGGTAATTGACTTTCGCTATAACGAATAATTCCCGTGTGGTCTATTCGAAAATACTTATTTCCTGAATAGCCAATCGTTTGGGGAACTGCATAACATACAAACTGAACATTTGTAACCTGAGGCATAGAATACACATATCCCTGTCGTACACAACCTTCACTCCATGACTCATCTAAGTACCGTGTCGAAGGATTAGGAGATGAATTTACGAGACTATTAAAATCACCATAAGTATTATTCGCCGAATGATAGGATACCTGTGCAGTACAAATTGCCCTTAAATTCCAAATGGTAGATGCCTCATTGGAATGAATCCTCGAACGAATTAAGGTTGGAATTGTAATCGCAGCTATTACAGAAATTATCGATACTACAATCATCAATTCAATAAGAGTAAATCCATTAGATTTTACTATCCCCTGATTTGTTGTGCCCATTGTTCACATCCTTTTGTTTTGATGTAAAAAAAAAGCACGATGGCGGTCACCGGGTTCCGCCATCGTGCACTCAGCACCAACACAACCCACTGAATAGCGGGTTAAAGACAAACTTATTATTGTTCTCCGATGGGTGGGTCACCAGGGCCAGCCTGACCGCCTGTATTAAAACGGATTACACCACTGGCATCGGTATAGAAATAACGATTTCCACTTACACCCACTTCACTCGGGTCTGCATTGCAGGTAAAATTATTGGGTCCTGGAGAAGCAAGAGTAAATGTATAACCTTGCTTAATACCAGCCCAGTTGCCTTCTAAGAACGGAGGTGTGGCACCTGTAAGGTCCGCAAAATCACCTGTATAGGTACCATTTGCAGAGTTATAGGCAACCTCTGCACCAACAATAGCCTTCAAGTTGCTGATGGCTGCAGACTCATTAGACTGCAATCTAGAACGAAGCAGGTTGGGAATTGCAATGGCTGCGATAATCGCAATGATTGCCACCACAATCATCAATTCAATGAGCGTAAAACCTTTGTTTTTCATACACAATCTCCTTATTGTTTCTTTTTAGTTTTTTAAACTTTACCTTAATACCCGGTTACTAAGGCACTTTATTAAATTAAATTGTTGTTATTCAAAATATATCAAATATCATGCCAAAAATATAAAGAAACAAAACATAAACATAATTCTTATAAGCTATTTACTATCAATAATATACAACAATACTTTTCTATAACACTATTTTTACATAAAGAAATCAACACAGAAAAGTGACAAAAATTGTCATTCTGGAACAAAATTGGGATTGTAAACTACTTGTCCCGCCAAAAAGAAGGGAAAAATAAAACCAATACAGCGTATATCTCTAACCGCCCCATCAACATCAAAATACACAAAACTCCTTTACCGAGAACGGGAATAGCAGAGAAATCTTCAAATCCTCCAACATATTCAAGGCCAGGCCCACAACCATTAAGTGCTGAAGCAACAGAGGAGATCGAAGTTACAATTGGTAAACCAACCCAGCATAAAAGAAGACTACCAACAATAAACACAGATACATATAAAGCAAAATAACTTAAAACGGCCCTCTGGATTTCTTCATCAATAACCTGTCCACCTAAATGAATCGCCTTAATTACCCTCGGCTGGAATATAGATTGTATTCTATTCAGTAAAAATTTAAACAAAACTATTACACGAATTATCTTTAGCCCACCAGATGTAGATCCTGCTGACCCTCCTATAATCATCAATATAACAAGCAACCACTTCGCAAAATGAGGCCATAAGTCGTAATCTATTGTAGTAAAACCTGTATCCGTCATTAACGAAGTAACTGTAAACGCTACACTACGAAGAGCTTTACCAAACGAATAATGCACAAAGTTACTCGTATCTAAAGAGAATGTCCCATGATACCCCATTACACATATCGTTATAAGTATAACTGAAAACAACCATATACATACATATGTTCGCCACTCTACATTTTGAAAAAAAGCACGAAAATTCCTCTGATAAAGAAGAAAAAACAACCCAAAGTTTGTTCCTGCACAAAGCATAAAAAAAATAGTCACTAACTCTATAGGTAAACTATCATAGGCTCCTATACTCATTTGCCGGGTCGAAAATCCTCCACTTGCTAATGTTGCAAAGGCATGACATACTGCATCGAAAAAATTCATTCCAAAAATAATCAAAAGGACGCACTGGATAGCAGTCAACGACACATAAACAAGTAATAGTTGTTTTAAGGTCTCCTTTACTCTGGGTTTGATAAACTTAACATCAGGAACAAAAGATTCAGATTTTAGAAGCAGTCTTCCTCCTGCACCTAAATAAGGAAGAACCGCAAGAAACATAACAACAATTCCCATACCCCCTATAAAATGTGTAAACGCTCTCCAAAAAAGTAATGTCTTAGGAAAAGATTCTATATCTTTAACAACCGTCGAACCTGTGGTTGTAAACCCTGACACCGACTCAAAAATAGCATTCATCAATGATAAATGTCCTGATAAATAAAAAGGTAAAGAACCAAACAAAGTAATTAATATCCAGCCCAAACCTACCAATGCAAGAGACTCTTTAATTAAAAAGCGGTCTTCCTCATCTTTAGTTTTCCAACTGGTCAAAACAAAGCATGCCAGCCCTACCAAACCAATATACCCAAAAGACTCAAAAATAAAAGGAATCATAAAGGTTTCTTTATATGCTAATGCAGGGACTAATAAAACTAGAAAAACAAAGGCGTATCCCGTTAAAAGTCTTCCCAAATAATTAACTAACTGAAAAAAATTCATTGCAATTAACCATTTCTTTAAAAGTATTTTTAGGGGAAATACTTATCTAAATAATTTACTCACCTCATCAAACTTATCTGCTTTCGCTACAATAACCACCCTATCATTTTTCTTTATGACATCATCTCCAATTGGAATTATCGGCTGTTCATCACGGATTATACCCGCTACAACAGAGGCAATATCATTCCGTATCTCTTTTAACGGACAATTAAGAAACTTAAAGGCATTCGTTATTTGAAATTCTGCTATTTCTATCCCTCGTATGTTCAATAAATGTTTCACCGTATTCTGATATACGATTCGTAACACTTTATTAACAAAACTATTATACGGGATAACAGAAAAATCTATTCCAAATCGGTCTACAATTTCACCAAATTGTTTGTTATAGATAACACTAACCACATACGGGATTCCTATATCTTTTGCTAACGAAGCAGCCACTACATTACGCTCATCATCATGCGTAGGTGCAATAAATACATCAAAATCCTTTATCGCAATCAATTGAGAACGATTACTCAAAGGATCATCATTTACAATATCCACTTTATATTTAGATAAAATCTCAGAAAGTTCCTCAGCCCGTTCCTCATCTTTCTCAAACAGTTTTATCACCGACACCTTATCCTTCAGGGCTCGGACAATCTGCACACTAATTTGCGTTCCACCCAAAATAACAACTCTTTTTTTCTTTTCCCAATCCCCGGTAAATATCTTAACCGCACGAGCCATACCATCCCGTCTACCAAAAATCCCGAGGATATCCCCATACTTAATCTTTGCCTCTCCTGTGGGAATATCCACTTGTTTTCCCGACTTTATATACCCTATAACAACTTTCTCTTTTATTACTTCCATTACTTCCTTCAGAGTTTTCCCATTTTCCTTAAACCGATTCCAAACCCTCAACTCATAAAATTGAATTCTGTCATTTCCATACTCTTCTGAGACCAACAAACCCGGTGACTCTGAAAAACTCGCAATATCTGTGGCTGTCAATTGGTCGGGCGATAGAAAATAGTCAATTCCAAAAATATTTTCATATAAAAATGCGTTGTCAATATAAACTACATCTGAAACCAATGCAACAACATTTACTGCACCAAAATTCTTGGCACAACTACTTGCAATCAGATTAGCCCTATCATCCCCTAAGGTGGAAATAAAAAGGTCACATCCTTTACTTACCACTTCCTGTAATGTAGATGGATCTTGTGCATTACCCAACCTTACCCCAACATCTACTTTACTCGTCAAATTATCAAGGGCTTGTTTATCATAATCTATAACAGTTACATCATTCCCTTTATTGAGCATCTCTGCCAATAGCGAACCGGCTCTACTCGCTCCTGCTATAACAATCTTCATATCGATTATTCCACTTTTTATATAAAGGATTATTCCTTAAATATTACCTCTTACACCCTAATGTCTATCACTCTTCATTTATATGTATTTGAAGTGATATTATATCACTAATGCAAACCACTAAATAAAAAAGGAAAATCCCTATGAAAAATAGTTTTCTATTTAAAAGAATACCATGTCTGTTTCTATTCATTACTATCCTTTGTTTTTGTTCCTTTGCTTTTCAAGAAGTAGAATACAAAACCATTCTTGGATTAGACATAGATTTCAACAATATCCCTATAAACACTTCCCATAACAAATTACTCAAAGAGCGGTTTCTAACAGAAACAGGTCCGTTTATTCAAACTGAACCAGGGAAAACCGCAATCCAATGGGCAAAAAAATTAATCCAGGAACAAAAAACGATCCCTATTACCACTTACACATTATACAGGGAATTTAAAAGAACAGGAGACCGAAAAAAATACGAGAACCTTTACTTCTTAAAAAGATCTATGCTTTCTGCTGTAACTCTACTTATATATTTTGAAAATGACACTTCATTAATCCCTATGCTTAATGACCTCATCTGGTCAATTTGTGAAGAAACTTCCTGGGTCGTCCCTGCCCACGAACGGAAAGAGAAATACACTTATATTGACCTCTTTTCTGCCGAAACCGCATCTCAATTAGCTCATACATTACTGTTTTTAGAAGAGAAATTGCCAGAAGAAATCAAAAAAAGAATTCGCTATGAAATCAAAAAGAGGGTTATGCAACCCTACCTTTTTTATTCAGAGGACAAATTTGGCTGGGTCAAAGGACACAATAACTGGACCGGCGTTTGCGCAGGTTCCATCGGTGAATGCTTTCTCATTTTAGAAGAAAATGAACACATCTTACGGAAAGCAATTTCCCTCGTAACCAATCAGTTAGCCCGTTTCTTAAAAAATGGTTTTGCAGAAGATGGGGGTTGCTTAGAAGGGATTTCATATTGGAACTACGGTTTAACCCATTATGTTAGTTTTGGAGAACTACTTTATGAGGCAACAGATGGAAATGTCAATATCCTAAAAAATCCTCGTCTTTACCAGATTACTTTCTATCCTTATGTGGTTTACTTAGGAAATGGACAATTTGCGAGTTTCTCCGATGCCCCCTCCCAATTTTATCCTCATGCTTTTATTACACACCGTCTAGCGGAACGATTCTCTGCTTATGACCGACTTTCCACTACTGCGCATCCCTTTATCTATCATAAGTTAGGAGAACGACTTAATGTGGACTACCTGCATAGCCTTGCTAATCCTTCTCCTCTCCATTGGCATTTCGGAAATATTGTCCGCAATATTCTCTGGTCCTATCCTTACACACAACAAGTAAAAACAGAAATCCCCATTGAAAGCATTTGCCTCCCTAAATCAGGTATTGCAAGATTAGTTTCCAAAGACCCTGATGGGAATACCCATATTATAATTTGCAAAGCAGGGTCAAATAATGAACCGCACAATCATAATGATGTCGGAAGTTTTATCTATGCTGTGAATGATACCATTTTCCTGACCGACCCCGGCGCAGGACTTTATTCCCGTGATTATTTTAGTCCTAAAAGATACGAAAATGTTTTTGCAAACTCTTACGGTCATAGTCTTCCCGTTATAGGTGGAAAACTTCAAAGTGCCGGAGAAAAATACAAAGGCACACTAACTTATGAAGAACCCAATAAAGCAACTATTACCTTCCACAATGCCTACGAAATCCCAACATTAAATAAAGCACAACGCACTATCATCTTGAATGAAAAAGGATTAAACATAACAGATCGTTTTGAATTTTCAAATCAGGGCGAAGAAATCGAAGAAGCACTTATCACATGGTTACCTGTTTCTATTGAAAACAACATCACTATTATAAAAGGAAATAGCGGAAATATCACCATATCCACATCTTCCGGAACCTTTGAAATTGAATCGTTAAAGAAACAATGCGAAGAAAACAACCGACATGGCGAACTTTCCCGTATAAAACTAAAACTCCCTGCTCAATCCCAGAATCAAATAACATTTTCTATTACATTTTCCAAATAATCTCTAATAACAAAGAATAAAATCATAATTATTTTTCAAATGAAGAATAATAACAATTAGATTACTATTTTTACTGTTATTATCTTTTTCTTGATTTTGTACACTACAAAGATTATTATAAAAATACAAAATAAGAGAGATTACAATGATTAAAAGGAAAATCATTTCCATTGATTCTGAAAAATGTAACGGCTGTGGCTTGTGTGTCAATGCCTGTGCTGAAGGAGCCATAAAACTTGAAAACGGTAAAGCACAACTTGTCTCCGATATCTATTGCGATGGACTGGGCGCATGCCTTCCTCATTGTCCCACTGGAGCACTATCTATCATAGAACGAGAAGCAGAACCCTTTGATGAGGAATTGGTCAAACTACACCAAAGTATAAAGGAACCTCAAAAACCTGTTCATACTTGCCCAAGCATTCAATTCAAACCGGACCCCACAAAAAAAGGTACATTATCCCACTGGCCCATACAAATCCGCCTTGTTCCACCAACAGCCCCCTATTTGAAAAATGCAAAATTATTAGTTGTCGCAGACTGTGTCCCCATTGCATATCCGAACTTCCATAGCGAATTATTAAAAGAACATGTCGTTCTTGTAGGTTGTCCTAAATTTGACCCCAAAGAACAATATGTTCAAAAATTTGCCGAAATTTTTCTTAACAATGATATACAAACCGTAACAGTTCCTGTTATGGAAGTTCCCTGCTGTCAAGCACTACCCAATATCGTTCTTGCAGGATTGCAATATTCAGGTAAAAGCGTCCCCGTTGAAAAAGTTGTAATATCTATTCAAGGAGAAGTTTTAAGCAGTCATATACTAAATAGATAAAAAAAATGAAACAAAGTAAAAAAGACAAAAAAACATACGGTTATTCTATTATCATACCCTTATCTATCTGCATCGGAATTCTAATTGGAGTAGGCTCTTTTACTTTTTATTATGCACGGGGCTATTCCTATTTAACAGACGACCCCAATGCATGTGCCAACTGCCATGTCATGACAGAATTTCTTGACTCATGGCAAAAATCCAGCCACCATACTGTGGCTGTGTGTAATGACTGTCATACAGGACACACATTATTTACAAAATATTATGTCAAAGCCCTAAATGGCTATCATCATTCTGTAGCCTTTACTTTGGGCAATTTTCATGAACCTATACGGATAAAAGAATTCAACAGGAAGGTAACTGAAAATAATTGCAGATATTGCCACCAAGACATTGTTCAGAACATTGATGCTAATATTGCACATAAAGAACCTTTACAATGTCTAACCTGTCACTTTAATGTAGGGCACTTCAACTACTGACAATAAGGATAAAAAAATATGATGAAAAAGTCAAAAAAACATTCGGGCATTTCCCTAATCAAAGGAGTTATCCTTACTTTCATTATGGCTGTTGCCACATTTGCAATAACAGCCCTGCTCATTAATATTTTTGAAAAACAACAAGAGGCAAAAAATCCCTTCTTTCGCGTAGTAGAAATCACAGATGATACAGAAGACCCGGAAATTTGGGGCAAAAACTTCCCCATCCAATACGATTTGTACAAACGCACAGTTGATATGGTTCGCACCAAATACGGCGGTAGTGAAGCCTTGCCTCATACCCCCACTGAAAACGACCCCCGTTTCGTAGTTAGCCAATCCAAACTTGAACTCGACCCAAGACTAAAACGAATGTGGTTGGGTTATGCCTTTGCTATCGATTTCCGTGAAGAGCGAGGTCATGCCTACATGCTTGACGACCAAACTTTCACAGGGAGACAGCAAAAACCCCAATTCGGGGTATGTGCCCATTGTCATGCTTCCGTATATGTCCCCTATAAAAAGTTAGGCGATGGCGATATCATAAAAGGCTTTGAAAAAATGAACCCTATGCCCTATGTGGAGGCAAGAAAATTATTACAACATCCTGTCACCTGCATTGATTGCCATGACCCAAATACGATGCAACTACGAATTACTCGTCCCGCCTTCCTCGAAGGTATAAAAAATTACAAAAAAACCCAAGGGATTGACGATTATAACCCTACAACTATGGCAACCCGACAGGAAATGCGAACCTATGTATGTGCTCAATGCCATGTTGAGTATTATTTCAAAGGAGAAGAAAAAAAGCTCATCTACCCATGGCATAAAGGACTACAAGCAGATAAAATTCTTGAATACTATGATGAAAGTAATACAAAAGATTGGCAACATGCGGAAACAAATGCACCCATGCTCAAAGCCCAACATCCCGAATTTGAACTATGGAGTCAAGGTATCCATGCCCGTTCCGGTGTTGCCTGTGCGGATTGCCACATGCCCTATACGCGAATAGGAGCCTTAAAAGTTAGTGACCATCATGTCCGCAGTCCTCTTTTAAATATTAACCGTGCCTGTCAGACCTGCCACCACTTCTCTGAGGAAGAACTCAAAGCACGCGTTGAACAAATTCAAGATAGGACCGCCGAAATGAAAGACATGGCTATGGACGCATTAATATCTCTAATTGATGATATAAAAAGAACTATGGAAAAAAACATAGAAAACGAGAAAGTAGAAGAAGCCCGACTTTGTCAGCGTCGTGCTACATTTTTAATTGATTTTGTAGAAGCAGAAAATTCCACAGGTTTCCATGCAGACCAGGAATCTGCCCGTATCCTTTTCAAAGCAATGGACCATCTCCGAAAAGGTCAAACCGCCCTAAAAGACGCCATTACTCTCCACCAAGCCTACGGAAACACCACAACAAACTAATAAATTAAAATATCCATCGATAACATATTATCTATTATTTCTTTATTCATTAGTTCGTCTTATTTTGTAAAAGATTAGAATTGGGTTAATTATCAGTCCTATATTCTTCCTTATCCCAATCAAAATAATAGTTATTTTTGGGTCCGAACCAGCCGATATTCCATGCACGATTTATAGAACCATAAACATTTTCTTCCGTCGCCCACTCCCATTGTTCCGAAGTTATATGTCCATCACACCACAGCACATTTGCTCTACCCCAGTGTCGAAAGTGTATCGACGGGGACATAAATACACCCTCTAATCCCCGTGGATAATCTACTGTTACCATCAACGGTGGTTCCACAAAACTATATTCCACTATATACCCCTCTTGAGGCATTCCGCTATCTGCAAACATAATCGTTTCTGATGGTTTTTCTATCATCCGCTCATGCATTCCCGTCCTACACGCCTTTACAGGGTCCTTTTCAATGCTGAGCATCGACCCAACATATGCCATATTGTACCCATATCCACCTGAACCTGACTCAAACGCATTAGGAACATCCCCGATACCACGATACTCAAAAAATTCCGGACATTCCTTTATTCGTCCTTCTGGAACATATTCAAACAAGGGTCCTTTCCTAAAATCAAATGGTGTATTCGGATTAGGTGTTTCTCGCCTTCCATGCCATCTATATCTTCCCCCAAAATGGTCCGGTTCTGAACCCGGTAATAGAAAATCATACATATCCGAAGCCGCAGGAACATAATAACCGTTATGTTCTGATGCATACATCGTATTAGCAAGATATAACTGTCTTAAATTATTCATACAGGAGACACTCCTTGCCTGGGCCCTTGCTCTTGACAATGCTGGGAAAAGTATCATCATTAAAATGCTTATAATCGCAATAACTACAAGCAACTCAATCAATGTGAACCCTTTTTTGTCTTGCATCTTCACTCTATAATATTTACCTTCGTGTGTCCCTTCCCTCTTTCTAATTACAGTAAATCCACCGGCCAGCACCATCACGACTACAAACAAAAAAACGCTTGAAACAGGAAGCGTTTTCACCTCCAACTCAAAATCCTGACACAACAACAAAAGGGAATTTGTTTCATCATATACACAAACTTCCACATGAGCAACCTCATCCTCAGACACAGGTTGGACAATAAAAAGTATTCTGCCATCAGATAAACTCACCTGATGCCCTGAAACAGAACGCATTGCATCAGGTGTAATAACAACACCATTCGTAATTTCTATAGTAACCAAACCCTCTCGCACACGATTACCATACACATCAAAACATTCATCAGAAATAAAACTATAGTACTTTCCATTTCTGCCCATATTCCACAATTCAGAAACATAGCCGGGCGGTCCCGGTAAAATCTCAATAGTAACCTCGCCTCGTATCGTATTGTCCAAACTTTGAACTACAACCTTACCTTGCCCGGCAACTGTCCCAGCCTCCAAATCAATTGTTAATTTTCCTTCTCTCACCTTCACCTGAATACCTAAACTCTCTGTATCCTCATCTTCATTTAGAACTTGCATCAAAAACGAACTCACTGTAAATACAGTCCCATCCGAAACAGGATTCCCATTACTATCCCTTATATTACCACCTACAATTCTCACAATTTCCCCGTAATTAAGCACCCTCGTCCTTGTAGGATTCCCCTCTAACCGTATATTTCCCTGTCCAGGATTTACATCACCTTCACCCGGCATCGAAAAAATACCAAACACTCCCGGATACCTTGTTCGGAACTTTAACAAATTATCTATCAAGTTTCTCTCAATAACCTCAACTTCTAAATTTGTCCATGATGTTCCATCCCAACGGAAAACATTTATTTGCGACTCATCCAACCCCGTAATGTGCATCGGTTCATAACGAACTGTAATCTTTGCCAAATCCACTTTCGCCGATTGGAAATCATCAACAGTAGAATAAAATTGAACAAACAAATTCCCCTTATTTAAACCTTCTACCCCTACATCGGAAGGGTCCGAAACAATTAGTAAATCGACACTACAGTTATACATCCTTTCCCCTGTCCTATTACCAGACGAAAACAAAGACACACAAACAGATTCATCCTCTTTACAAGCAGTACCTAATTCTATTCCCGTTGGACTACCTCCCCATTCTATAGGAATTTCCAATGGCAAAACAGTATTCTCTCTACGATATGGGTCTGTCCCTGCAACTCGAATTTCATATTCATCTACTACCCCGTCACCATCTGTATCAACAGCAGGAGCAACATCTGCAAAAGCCATCACTTCCGTAGTATAGAAACCAAAAACCGGGTCCAAAATATTGGGAATCGTAGAAACTCGTAAAAAATCAAACGCATCGAG